>NZ_JADBVE010000408.1:0-25278 GCF_020245285.1 Microcystis sp. M31BS1 | reverse complement strand
ATACAGTGAGTTCTTTTCTTCTTCCGTGAATTCTAGGTTAATCATGTTTTTAATGAGTGCTTTGCTTCTAATTATGACTCTTAAACTATATTATTGTCCTTGAGTAAAAAATGCAAGTTGTAGCCGTGCAAAGTATAGGTGCAAGGGTTTTAATGTCATGAAACCTTAAAATGAGAATTGCTGATAATACCTCCCATCGACTCTACCCACTTTATATCCATTTTGTCCTTAATATCCGGCAAGAAGGACAACATATAGCTTTAATGAAGCATTTTCTCAAACGTTTTACTCCAGGAGAAGATCGTTTCGCTAATATCGAAACCACTAAAGCTGAGAACGGTGGGCCGATTTTGGCCGAAGCGCTCGCTTATCTGGAATGTCGGGTAGAACAACGAATGGAGTGCGGTGATCATTGGTTGATTTATGCGATCGCAGAAAAAGGTAAGGTTTTACACCAAGGTTTAACCGCCATCCATCATCGCAAATCCGGCAGTTATTATTAATTTGTCGTTATGATCATTTCAGGGGGTGTTTTCAGGCAGGATAACGCACCCTGATTGGTCTAATCTAATACTAAATCAGGCTACATATCAGGATAGACACTCCCGCAAGTGCAGTGACTCTTAAATTATTACAGATGTATCAGCGGCTGCGTGTAAGCATCCCACCGAAAAACTAATGCGCGGGGGGTTTGGGGGCGGCGCCACGCCCCCAACGGGGGGTTTGGGGGGTAGAACCCCCCAAAGGCTTGGATTGAGTGATAAAATCGCAAGTAATACGGCCATCCGTTGAGTATAAGCTACATATCAGGAGAGGCACTCATGCAAAAGGGGGAATAAATAATCAGTTTTTAATAACCAGATTTAGTATAAAAATATATTCTTATGAAAAGCATTGTTTTAATTGTTGGCTTTGAAACCTTTAACACCAATTTATATCGGCAATCGGGCCTGTTGGCTAGTTCTAAATGTCCCGATTTAGAAGTAAAAGTATTCAGCGATAAATCCTTGACGAGCGAACCGGAAATAGTCGAGCAAGCTTTAGCCACTGCCGACGTTTTTTTTGCTAGTTTGATCTTCGATTATGATCAAGTTACTTGGCTGCGGCAACGAGCAGCACAGATTCCCATTCGCTTAGTTTTTGAGTCTGCTTTAGAGTTAATGAGTTTAACCCGTTTGGGAGAATTTGCCATCGGGGATAAACCAAAAGGAATGCCAAAACCAATTCAATTTATCTTAAGTAAATTTTCCAGTGGCAAGGAAGAAGATAAGTTAGCCGGTTATCTCAGTTTCCTCAAAACTGGTCCGAAACTGCTGAAATTTATTCCCGCTAAAAAAGTTCAAGATTTGCGTAATTGGTTAATTATTTACGGTTATTGGAATGCGGGAGGAACCGAAAATGTTGCCGCTATGTGTTGGGTAATTGCCCAAAAATATCTAGGATTAAAAGTACAGGAAATACCCGAAGTTATTGAAACTCCCAATAAGGGACTATTACACCCTGATTATCAGGGTTATTTTCTCACTCCCCAAGAATATTTGAGTTGGTATAAAAAAAATAAATCTCTTGATAAACCAGTGGTGGCACTGCTGCTTTATCGGAAGCACGTTATCAGTAAATTGCCCTATATTAATCAATTAATCCGTCATTTTGAAACGGCTAATTTAATTCCCCTACCCGTGTTTATTAACGGAGTGGAAGCACATACAATTGTTCGGGATTGGTTAACCACAGACTACGAAATTCAGCAAAGAAAAAAAGGAATCATTGAAACACCTTCTTTAAGTGAAGATGCGGTGACAGTAGATGCAATTGTTTCGACGATTGGCTTTCCTTTGGTGGGGGGTCCTGCGGGTTCTATGGAAGCAGGAAGACAGGTAGAAGTGGCTAAACGAATTCTGTCCGCTAAAAATATTCCTTATCTTATCGCTGCCCCTTTATTGATTCAAGATATTTACTCTTGGACAAGACAGGGAATCGGTGGTTTACAGAGTGTGGTTCTATACGCTTTACCTGAATTAGATGGGGCAATTGATACGATTCCTCTGGGGGGATTAGTGGGGGAAACTATCTATTTAATCCCCGAAAGATTACAGCGTTTAACTGGACGTTTAAATAGTTGGATTAAGTTACATAAAACCCCTCCGCAAGAACGCAAAATAGCCATCATTCTCTATGGATTTCCCCCGGGTTATGGGGCAGTTGGTACGGCAGCTTTATTAAATGTTCCCCGGAGTTTAGTTAAGTTTTTACAAGCTTTACAAGCGCAGGGTTATAATCTGGGAACGATTCCCGAAGACGGGGAAGAAATTATTCAAAAAGTTAAATTTGCCGATGATGAAAATCTCTCTAAACAAAATCGTTTATCGATAGAAACTTTAGAAAGTTGGCTAGGTTATTTGTTAACCTCTCGCATTGAAAAACACTGGAAATCTCTGAAAGATGCGGGGATAAAAACTATTGGCAACCAGTATCATTTAGGGGGAATTGAGTTAGGTAATATCTGGATTGGAGTTCAGCCACCTTTAGGAATTGCTGGGGATCCGATGCGGTTAATGTTTGAAAAAGATTTAACTCCTCACCCTCAGTATGCAGCCTTTTATCAGTGGTTACAAAAAGATTTTAAGACCGATGCGATCATTCATTTTGGTATGCACGGAACTGTCGAATGGCTGCCCGGTTCACCCCTAGGAAATACTGGTTATTCTTGGTCAGATATTTTATTAGGAGATTTACCGAATTTATATATTTATGCCGCTAATAATCCCTCGGAATCTATCCTAGCTAAACGTCGCGGCTATGGGGTGTTAATTTCCCATAATGTGCCTCCCTACGGACGAGCGGGATTATATAAAGAATTGATGATTTTACGAGATTTGATTGCCGAGTTTCGAGAAAATCCTGAGAAAAATTACGCTTTAAGAGATAGTATTCTGCAAAAGATTATTGATACAGGTATCTCTAAAGATTGTCCTTTTCTGGAAGCAGAAAAACAGGGAATAGAATTCACTTTAGAAAATGCCAAATTATTTAGCCGCTATGCACTAACCGATTATTTTGTCAAGGTGTATAATTACCTACAAATCGTCGAACAAAGACTATTTTCTTCGGGTTTACACACCCTAGGAACTGCTCCTAATCAGGAAGAATTAAAAGGTTATCTTGATGCTTATTTTACCGATTTATCTGAGCGAGAATTTCAGCAAATTATCGCTGATGAAGCAACCAATGAAAAGCTTAAAGAAGGCATTGCTATTAAAACTTTATTAGGACAAAATAGCGAAGAGTTAACTAATCTTTTGCGGGGATTAAATGGGGAATATGTACCCCCAGCGCCGGGGGGTGATTTACTCCGGGATGGTGCGGGAGTTTTGCCTACAGGACGCAATATACACGCTTTAGACCCCTACCGGATGCCTTCCCCCGCAGCCTACACCCGCGGACGAGAAATCGCCAAAAAACTGCTAGAACAAAACCTAACCGAAAAAGGAAAATATCCCGAAACTGTAGCGGTTTTACTCTGGGGATTAGATGTGATTAAAACTAAGGGTGAGTCCTTGGGTATTCTCCTAGAATTAGTCGGTGCGGAACCAGTGAAAGAGGGGACAGGAAGAATTGTCAGATATGAATTAAAAACTCTAGGGGAAATTGGACACCCGCGCATCGATATTTTGGCTAATTTATCGGGAATTTTTCGAGATACTTTTATCAATATTATCGAGTTATTGGATGATTTAATGCAGCGGGCAGCCGAGATAGAAGAATCGGAAAATGATAATTATATCCGTAAGCACTATTTAGCCTTAAAAAGTCAAGGAATTGACAATGCCAGCGCTCGTTTATTTTCCAATCCTGCCGGGGATTTTGGCTCTTTAGTTAATGACCAAGTAGTGGAGGGAAATTGGGACAATGACAACGAATTAGCGAAAACTTGGGAAAAGCGTAATGTTTTTAGTTATGGTCGTCAAGATAAGGGACAAGCGCGGCCAGAAGTGCTACAACAGTTATTAAAAACCAGTGAGAGTATTATTCAAGAAATTGACTCGGTAGAATACGGTTTAACCGATATTCAGGAATACTACGGCAACACGGGAGGATTAAAATTAGCCGCAGAAAAACAAAGCGGTAAACGGGTGATGACGAGTTTTGTCGAGAGTTTTTCCAATGATACAACTCCCCGCAAATTAGAGGAGGTTTTGCGCTTAGAATACCGCAGTAAATTACTCAATCCTAAATGGGCCAACGCCATGGTTAATCAAGGTTCCGGTGGGACCTACGAAATCTCCCAAAGAATGACCGCTTTAATTGGTTGGGGCGGTACGGCTAATTTTAGTGACGATTGGGTGTATGATCAGGCAGCCGATACCTACGCTTTTGATGCAGAAATGGCGGAAAAATTGCGTCAAGCTAATCCCGAAGCTTTCCGTAATATTGTCGGTAGAATGTTAGAAGCACAGGGTCGCGGTTTTTGGCAAGCAGACCCCGACAAATTAGAGAAATTACAGGAATTATATCAATTGACCGATGAAAAATTAGAAGGGGTTACTTAGGTTTTTTAGGCTGCATCTCATTTTTGTCAATCTACCAAGTTGGGATTTTTACGGGGACACTCTCGGCTAAAATCGGTCATTACTTCCGATTTTACCACTCAATCCAAGCCTTTGGGGGGTAGAACCCCCCAAACCCCGGAGCGCATTAGTTTTTCGGTGGGATGCTTACACGCAGCCGCTGACCCATCTGTAATAATTTAAGAGTCACTGATAATTGCTGATTGTCGGTATTTCTGCAAATGTGAGATGCACCAGGGTTTTCATGGCAACAGGGAATCCTTGTGATAATCTGATTTCCCTCCTGTTTTACTCAGCAGACGGATATTTTCAATCAGGATTGATTTTTCTAACGCTTTAGCCATATCGTATAAAGTCAAGGCTGCCACAGATACCGCCGTTAAAGCTTCCATTTCTACCCCAGTTTCCGATTTTGTCACCACTTCTGCCCGAATTTCGTAGCCGGGTAACTCTGCTTTCGGGATAATCTGAACATTGATTTTTTGCAGGGGTAAGGGATGGCAAAGGGGAATTAAGGAGGAAGTTTGTTTGGCCGCCATAATTCCGGCTAGTCTGGCCGTCCCTAAAACGTCACCTTTGGGCGCATTTCCCTGTTCTATGGCTTCAAAAGTCGTTTTTAGCATTCTCACTTGTCCTAGGGCGATAGCAGTGCGTTTAGTGGGCATTTTCTCCGATACATCCACCATCCGGGACTCGCCTTGGCTGTCGAGATGAGATAATTTTTCTTTACCCTCTTGCGTCATTGAATGAACCTGTGCTATAGTAGTTTACTGTTGAGAAAAACAAGGGCTTGTAGCTTAGTGGATTAGAGCGTGTGGCTACGGACCACAAGGTCGGGAGTTCGAGTCTCTCCAAGCCCGTTAGATACAATGGCATATACTACAGGAATTAGGGGCCTATGGTTCCTAATTTCTTTGGTTTTTTGCCCCATCTTCCCACTTTCCTATACTTTTTAAACAGGATTTAGTATCATCAGCCAGTTTTGCTTTTTGCTGTTTTGCTGGAGTATTTTTTACCCTCAAACAGTGAAAGAAACTAAACTTTCAGGATTGTATAATATGAATTTTCCCGCACCTGTGCCGACACCCTTTCAAGTTGCTTTAGAGCGTTACCAGAATGCTCTAAATTATTTAGATACTTCTCATAATAAATCTCTGAAAAAAGCACAGGCTTTAGAAATTATTTACGCCAGAGATGCTCTTAATAAACAAATGGAAGCTGAGGCGGAAATTTCCGTTGATATGTCGTCAAAATTAATCGAACAAGATAATAGATTAAAACAGAAAAGTTACAAAATTACTCAAGTTCTTGACTTAGCTGAATATCGGGAGACTTTACCTATTTCTGCTCAGGCTTGGTGGTGGCATTTAGAAAGTAGGGAATCTTTGCATCCTTGCAATCGCTTTGATTGGCTATTGAGAATCGTTAAACTGGTTTTATTAGGGGTTAATTTTACATTAATCGGAACGATTGCTACTCGGTTTCTTAGTGGTGGTTCAGGTTTGCTAGAAATAGGAGGTGTTATTTTTTCGACTTTCATTTCTTTATTACAAACTGAAAATGCTCTCACACGGACGCGCCAGAAGGGTTTTGTTAAGTTAATGAAATTGCTTGGGATTGCTGAACATTGGTATGAAGAAATACAGTTTTCTGTAACAGTAATAGTCTTTGCTATTCTCTTGGGAATTTATCTAAATTTCTCTTGGTTTTCTGAGCTTTATAAGCAAGAAGGCAACCGTTTACAATCTCCTCCGCCAGCAAGTCAAGAATTTCCTAATTTAGCTGCAGCCGAAGAGAAGTATTTAAAAGCGATTGAGTTAAACCCAGATAATTTAGATGCTCATTATAAGTTGGCAACACTTTACGAAGAGTTACAGGATTTGACTAATGGGAAGAAACACTATTTAATTGCGGCAAAAGGTGGTTTTATAGATGCTTATAATAATCTCGCTTATTGGTATCTGCGCGATAATAAGAATGCAGAAGCGGTAGAGTTACTGGAAAAAGCTAAGAGATTATTAGCAGAAAAAGATGAAAAACTAGACCAATTTACTGAAGAGGAGAAACGCAATTTAGCAGTACAAAAATATAGTATTTATAAAAATCTAGGCTGGGCCAGATTTAAGCAAAATCGCAGTGAAGATGCAGTTCCTAATCTTTTAGTTGCTATTGGTATCGCTGAAAATCCAGCTTATCAGAAATTTATCCGCAATCCCGGTGCTGCTTTTTGTATTTATGCTCAACTTTTAGAAAAAGAAGACAAGAAATTATCTCAGGAAAATTGGCGTAAATGTCTTAAATTAGCCGAAGGGAGGGAAATTAATACGGAGGAGGAGCAATGGTTATATGAAGCGAGGAAAAAATTAAAGTGAAGTAAAGTTTAGTGACTATTCTCTGAGTAATGCGCTAAATCCTTCTTGCTGAAAATGCTTATTAAAAGTTAATATTTTATTGATTTACATCGAGTTCTTACATTGATAAATTAGACTCTTCGGATGTGTTAGATGTTGAATGATTGTTTAAGTTAGTCATGATTAAAGGTTCCTCAAGTTCTTTGATTAAATTGTCTGATTCTGCGGTAGAGTGAGGGTTTTGTTTGTCCATACTTGATAAGAAGTGATACTGAGGGTGCAAAGCTTGTCTCCAACCGCGTAGGGAAGATTAGAGAATGGTGAGGTTTTAAGTTGTAGTAGTATAGTATAACAAGTTAGACGAGAAAACGGTTTTTTTGAAAAAACCCGTTTTCTGAAATCTTATGCTAAAGTTCAACAACGAACCTAATTAAAGCCAAACCTCAAGTGATTCAACCCATGAATAAATTTCTCAAAATCTTTACCCCCATTTCCCTGATATTAATTACGGTAGGATTTCCGGCGGCGACTTTTAGCAACACTGTTGGAGTTAACACGATTTTTGAGGTAAAGGGGAAGGTTACTGTTAAGAAACCACAATGGAAAAAACCTCTTCCTGCTTCTGTCGGACTTACCCTCAGTTTTGATGATAAGTTAGAAGTCGCAGCTAATGCTTCGGTTAAGGTTTATTGTAGTAATCTCAAGCAGTGGATGGTTAAACAAGGAAAGTATATTGTTTCTAATGGCTGTCCTCGGGGAAATCCTGTGATTCCACTTCCCAATATTAATAATACAACCCTCCGTCCAACAGGAAAAACAGAGAAAGTTTTAGCAAAATTACCTTATCTAATTACTCCTCGTGAAACGAATATTATTACCAATCGTCCTTCACTGCGGTGGAATGCTGTTCCGGGTGCAACTAATTATACTATCAAAATAGATGGGGTTAATTGGGAAACGCAGACAAATAAAACTGAAATAGTCTATCCCGGTGAACCTCCTCTGGAAGCAGGAAGGCGATATCGAGTAACCATAGAAGCTGATAATGGTGCGTCTTCTAGACGTGATGATGAAAACGTCGGGTTTACAGTATTAGATGAACAGAAGAAGAAAACGGTTTTAGATGCTGTTAAAGCTGTTCAACAGCAGCAATTATCCCCAGAGGAAGCAGGGTTAGTTTTAGCGCATCTTTATCGAGGTTATGGGTTGTATGGGGATGCGGTTGAGGTATTAGAAGGATTGGTTAAGCAAAATAGTCAGGTTGCTACGGTTTATCAACTGTTAGGGGATACTTACCTTAAGATAGGGTTGCCTCAGTTGGCAAAAAAACCTTATGAAAAAGCGTTAAAACTGGCAACAAATACGCAGAATTTGTCAGAGCAAGCGGAGATACAAGCGGGTTTAGGAATAGCTTATCGTCTCTTGGGGAGTAAGGATGAGGCGATACAGTGGTTAACCAAGGCGAAGGGGACTTATAATCAGTTAGGGGATACTTCGCAGGTTCAGGAATTGGATAAAATAATTAATGAAATTTTAAAGAGGGAGTAAGGATGGAAGTTATAGCACTCCCGTAGGGGCGAAGCATTCGGGCAATAACCTATCGCTGAAACCGTAGATTTCTTATCCGAATGCTTCGCCCCTACAACTTATTTGAAATTACTATAAATTATGGATAATGGCTACTACTTTTGTACGGAGGTAATCAAACAATGGATAAAGATAAACTCATAAAATATCGTCAAGCAGTGCAAAATTTGTCGCTTGTTCCAAGTCGCTTGTTCCAAGGCTCTGCCTTGAAACACAATATTTAAGGCTCTGCCTTAAAATAGTATTCAGGTAGAACCTGAATAAAGCGTTCCCAGGTAGAACCTGGGAACGAGATGAAAAGTTAAATTATTGATGATGGCTACTACTTTTGTACGGAGGTAATTACACAATGGATAAAGATAAACTCATAAAATATCGTCAAGCAGTGCAAAACTTGTTAAGTCGCTATGTAGCAGAAGATGTTACCGGTGAAGACGTAGAAGTACAATTAATATTTGATGTGGAACGGGATCATTATCAGTGGATGAATGTAGGATGGGAAGGTTTAAAACGAGTTTACCGCTCGATTGTTCATTTTGATATTCGTGATAATAAGATTTGGCTACAACAAAATTTAACGGAATTGAATCCAGCAGAGGATTTAATTTCAATGGGTGTTAAGAGGGAGGATATTGTTTTGGGACTGCAACCACCTTATAAACGGCCTTATACTAATTATGGTACTTAAAACAAATTCTCCTTGTCCCCTTGTTCCAAGGCTTTGCCTTGGAACACAATATCTAAGGCTCTGCCTTAAAGTAATGCTATAACTGTGGTGAGGTTGTTTTTAGTAGTGAAACGGCAGAAAAAATCAGAATTTTACTACAGCACAAGGCTCAACCCGACAAATCTATTCAAGTTGATGTTTTTGCCTATCAATAAACTCTAGGGATAAAAGACCAATGAAAGTATCAATCAAATCAGGGATAGCGGTTGTCGTCATTACTGGGATGATGGGATTATCGGGAGTCATGTTAACCCCAACGGTGGGACAGGTGATTTCTCAGGTTTCACCGCAAGATAAATTAGCCGAAGCAGAGAAGCTAACTCAGCAAGTTATTCAATTGTATCAGCAGGGGAAATATAACGAGGCGATTCCCCTAGCAGAACAAGCTTTAACTATCATTAAACAACAATTAGGAGACAACCATCCCCTAACTGCACAAAGTCTCAACAATTTGGCAGAACTTTACAGAGTTCAAGGAAGATACAGCGAAGCCGAACCTCTCTTCAAACAAGCCTTAGCTATCAGAAAACAACAATTAGGAGACAACCAAAGAAATAGAGGGTAAAATCGGTGTTCGTAGTGCCGAATTTCGTAGCCTATCCCAACCCATTACCCTCGAAGGTATTCAAAAGCTAATCCCTGCTGATGCTGCTTTAGTTGAAATAGTCCGCTATCAACCTGTTAATCCTAAAGCACCTGAAAATCAACGTTTTGGCATCCCTCGCTATGCTGTTTATATTCTCTATCCCAATGGTGACATCAAAGCCAAGGATTTAGGGGAAGCTAAACCGATTGACGACAAATTAACCTACTTCCGTGACAATCTTGCAGACGCAGAAACTCCTCTCCCTCAACTGCAAAAATCAGCGCGTCAACTTGATGAGACATTGATGCAGCCTATCCGTCAATTATTAGGCAATACTAAAACGATTCTGCTTTCTCCTGATGCTGCACTTAATTTAATTCCTTTTGAAGCTTTAGTAGATGAAAATAATCAATACTTAGTGGAAAATTATCATATTACTTATCTCACTTCTGGACGATATTTATTGCGCCTTAAAGATAAATTTGCCAGTCAACAATCTCCGCTCATTGTAGCTGATCCTTTCTATGGTAAAGCAGGGGAAAAAGTCGCTCTCACTCGTTCCATCGACCTTTCTGAGTTTACTTTTCTCGGTCTTCTGGGTACAGAAGAAGAAGCTAAAGCGATTAAAAATATCTTACCTCAATCCACTGTTTTAACGGGTTCTCAAGCCACAGAAAACGCCGTCAAACAAGTTAAAAAACCGAATATTCTCCACATCGCTACTCATGGTTTTTTTAAACCAGAAAGCAATGTGATTGAGAATCCTTTATTGCGTTCTGGGTTAGTTTTAGCAGGAGTTAAAATCGGTCAAAGTGCAGGAGATGATGGGGTTTTAACTGCTTTAGAAACTACCAATTTAAACTTAGTCGGAACCAAATTAGTTGTGCTTTCTGCTTGCGATACGGGGAAAGGAGATATTAAAATCGGTCAGGGAGTTCATGGATTGCGCCGTGCTTTAGTTATTGCAGGAAGTGAAAGCCAATTAATTAGCCTTTGGAAAGTATCTGATGATGCGACTAAAGATTTAATGGTCGCCTATTATGGACGCTTACAAAAAGGAGAAGGACGCAGTGAAGCTTTACGACAAATTCAACTAGGAATGCTCAAGGGTGAGAAGCAAAAACATCCTTTTTATTGGGCTAGTTTTATTCCTTCTGGTGATGCAACTTCGATGCAATTTGACTGATTAAGGGTTAGGAGTTAAACTTAGTGGCTCTTCTCGACTTTGTGTGATAATTTTTGCTTATAGAATCGTGAAATATTTACCTAGAAAGACTTTGAGGACTATTTTGCTGAAGAAACTATCAGTATAGACCCCGTTTCCACACAGAAACCAGAAGAGCCACTTAGTGGTAAGATTATTGGTATCACAAACAATTACTAGGAGAGTCACACAATGGCAACATTTACAGAAAACGACCTCAAAGAATTAAAAGACTTTATTGTAGGACAATTCAAAGAAGTTAATGACAAAATAGACAAGTCATCTGAACAACTTAATGGCAAAATAGACAGATTATCTGAACAACTTAATAGCAAAATAGACAAGCTATCTGAAGAAGTGAATAACTTAAGAGTTGACATAGCAAATATTAAAGGAGAATTAACAGGCGTGAATAAACGACTAGATAACTTGGAATTTACTAATCGAACCATCTTTGTTGCCATTGTTACTGCACTAATGGCAGGATCAGTTAAGTTATTTTTCCCAAATTGGCTCTTCTAGGTTCTGTGTGATAAGTTTAACTTACAATATGATCGATCGATCTTTGTGTCCTTTGTGTCTTTGTGGTTCGTTCCACCCCCTCGCTAGGAAGAATGTATCTTAGAATACATTTTACCCACCAAATCCAAGAGAGCCTCCTAGCCTCCGTTTTGATCCCGTCGCCCGCGCCAACCAACTGGCAAACGACGCTAAAAAGGGAAAATAAAGTCAAAAGTACAATCTGGGAGAGTTTTGGAGTATGAGACTTTATAGCGCTAAAGCGCAACTACGAACCTACTTTTGCCAGAGATCTAATGTTCTGACTTCTGATATATTGATCTTATCTGAAGGAGAAATGAGAAAAAATGAACCCAAAAATTGACCAGACTCAAGCTGGTAGTAACTTTGACAAAATTTGCGATCGAGTCATTTCTACTCGTCAACCAATAGAAATTACACGGGAAGGTGGTGAAAGCATTTCCTTGATTCTTACAGCAGAACTCAATAGCTTGATAGAAACTGCTTATTTATTCAGTTCTCATGAAAATGCAGTACGCCTCCTAGATGCACTACAACGTGCCAAAGCCAGAACGAATCAGCCTCAAACTTTAGAAAACTTATGCCAGGAGTTAGGTATTGACAAAGAAGAAAAAGTCTCAGCCTAAGCCAGAACGCGAACTCGTTTTTGATATAAGGTTTCTAGAAGACCTCAGATATTGGGTAGAAACTGAGAGAAAAATTGCCCTTCGTCTGTTATCTTTAGTTGAAGAAATTCGACGCAATCCTTTTGAAGGAACGGGCAAACCTGAACCCTTAAAATATCAAGATGCCAATGTTTGGTCTCGCCGCCTTACCCAATCTGATCGTATTGTTTATCTGGTTAGTCACGATCGGATAGAATTTTTGCAAGGTCGTTATCATTATAGCGATCGCTAAGTACCTAGACAAACTAAAACGCCAACCCCATGCTCAAAATAGAAATCACCGATACCTCCATCACCCTCATCCAACTCCTCCATGAAGTTGAAAAAGGACAAGACATCATTATTTTCCGAGAAGGTCAACTCATTGCCCAACTCTCGCCCCCGCTAAATTCCCGCCACCCTCTAAGTTCCCACCAGGCTTTGCGATCCCAACATCAACCCTCCGCGATCCAAAGCCTTGACATCCTGCAACAATTACGCCAAGAAGCACACTATTGATTTACCTAGACACCAGCTTTTTAGCTCCATTTTATTATGAAGGAACTCACACTCATCTCTCATCACTCCGGCTCCCTCAAACCTCTAATCGAAGGCGCAATCGCTGAAGCCCTACGTTCCACTGAAGCGGGTATCCAGCGTACCGAACAACGACTGCGAGAATTTGAGGACAAATATCAACTGTCCACAGCAGAATTTCTGCATCGCTACGAAAACGACGAATTTCAGGAAACCCTGGAACTTGACGAATGGATTGGCGAATTGCGAATGCTACAATGCCTACAGGAAAAAGCAGAAAGACTCAGAGGAATTGAATTTATTAATTGAAGATTATTTTCAACAGATTCAAACAATTATCGCAACCTGTTCAGTAGTAAAATTTTTTACGCTAGATTGTGAAAAACGCGATACTTATGAAGGATTTATTCGAGCCGAAATTAAATTCATTGATAATTCAGTTCTGCATATTCGAGAGTTTGTCAATATCGAAACAATTATTAATCGTAATATGTACGCTTATCAGTATATGAATACCATGAATACCTTAATTTTCCGTTATGATAATACTCCACATCATAAAAAGCTGAACCTCCCAACCTATCCCCATCACAAACATGACAGCAGTGAAGAAAATGTAATCTCGTCCGCTGCTCCAACACTCTTAGAAGTTCTTCAGCAAATTACCGCCAGAATCAGGAGTTTTCTATGAATGAACTAAAAGGAATCAGTATCAATAAACTGATTGAATATCTTTCCACCAACACTTTAGCCGAATTTAATGCCTATACTAGATTTAAGGAAATGGCAGCTAATGGCAACCCAGAAGAAGGATTGAAAATCTTGGCTAAATTTGATAAGTAGGTAGGCGTTAAAAGTTGTCAGATGCCCCCCTTAATAAGGGGGGATTAAAGGGGGGACTAAGGGGGGATCAGCACCCCCCTTATCAAGGGGGGACTAAGGGGGGATCGGCACCCCCCTTATCAAGGGGGGACTAAGGGGGGATCGGCACCCCCCTTATCAAGGGGGGCAGGGGGGATCAAACCTAAAATCCATTTTTAATTTAATTATAACCAGCTACTTAATTAATATACAGTATAAAGCATTAATTATCATCAAAAAATCACCAAACTAGAAGCGTAGGTGAAGGGATTTATGGTCTGCGTCGAGCCTTTGTCATTGCTGGAGCAGAAAGCCAATTAATTAGCCTTTGGAAAGTTTCTGATGATGCGACTAAAGATTTAATGGTCGCCTATTATGGACGCTTACAAAAAGGAGAAGGACGCAGTGAAGCTTTACGACAAATTCAACTAGGAATGCTCAAGGGTGAGAAGCAAAAACATCCTTTTTATTGGGCAAGTTTTATTCCTTCTGGTGATGCAACTTCGATGCAATTTGACTGATTAAGGGTTAGGAGTTAAACTTAGGGGTAAAATTATTGGTAAGTAAGTAGGTAGGCACAATTATTTGTAGGATGGGTTAGCGGTAGCGTAACCCATGCGGGCGTTGGGTTTCATGCTTCAACCCAACCTACGTTTATTTTATATTTAATTCCACCCACCTACTTACCTAAGCAAAATTAATTACACATCCAAACCGTCAGCAGTTACTCCGTCAGCTTTTTGCTGTGATCAGTAAACAGTGAACTAAAAACTAAAATCTGATCCCGTCTCCTGTCTCCTGTCTCCTGTCTCCTGTCTCCTGTCTCGACTGGGAAATTAATTTTGCACGACTACTTATCACAAACAATTACTAGGAGAGTCACACAATGGCAACATTTACAGAAAACGACCTCAAAGAATTAAAAGACTTTATTTTAGGACAATTCAAAGAAGTTAATAGCAAAATAGACAAGCTATCTGAAGAAGTGAATAACTTAAGAGTTGACCTAGCAAATGTTAAAGGAGAATTAACAGGCGTGAATAAACGACTAGATAACTTGGAATTTACTAATCGAACCATCTTTGTTGCTATTGTTACTGCACTAATGGCAGGATTGGTTAAGTTATTTTTCCCAAATTTTCCTATAAAGAAAAGAAAACGGGTTTTTTGAAAAAACCCGTTTTCTGAAATCGAATTCAAAATAGGAAATAGCGCTGGGCCATGGGTAAAACCGTAGCCGGTTCACAGATTAATAATTCCCCGTCAGCACGCACTTCGTAGGTTTCGGGATTAACTTCCATGCGCGGTAAAGCGTCATTAAGCTTCATACTAGCCTTACTGATATTGCGCGTATTCGACACAGCCACGGCGGTTTTTTTCAGCTTTAACTTCTCAGGAATGCCCGCTTTCATAGCATATTTAGAAACAAATGTCAAGGAAGTTTTGGCGATCGCACCACCAAAAGAGGCAAACATGGGACGCATATAAACCGGTTGGGGTGTGGGAATACTGGCATTAGCGTCGCCCATTTGCGCCCAGGCGATTAAACCGCCTTTCAGGACAATTTCCGGTTTTACGCCAAAAAATGCCGGTTTCCAGAGAACCAAGTCGGCTAATTTGCCCACCTCGATGGAACCGACATAATCGGAGACACCATGGGTAATAGCAGGATTAATCGTATATTTAGCAATATATCGTCTTGCTCGCAGATTATCATTCTCTCCCGTTTCCCCGGTCAGTCTGCCCCGTTGTACCCGCATTTTGTGGGCAGTTTGCCAAGTGCGGATAATTACTTCTCCCACCCGTCCCATCGCTTGAGAATCGGAGGAAATGATGCTAAAAGCCCCTAAATCGTGGAGAATATCCTCGGCGGCAATAGTTTCCCGGCGGATGCGGGATTCAGCAAAGGCCACATCTTCGGGAATACTCCGGTCCAAATGATGACAAACCATCAACATATCGAGGTGTTCCTCTAAGGTATTCGTCGTATAGGGACGAGTGGGGTTAGTAGAGGAGGGTAAAACGTTCATTTCCCCGCAAACCCTGATAATATCGGGAGCATGACCACCGCCGGCCCCTTCCGTGTGGTAGGTGTGAATGACGCGATTTTTAAAAGCGGCGATAGTGGCCTCAACAAAACCGGCCTCATTGAGAGTATCGGTATGAATCGCCACCTGCACATCGTACTTATCGGCCACGCTTAAACAGGTATCAATGGCTGCCGGAGTGGTTCCCCAATCTTCATGGAGTTTTAAGCCAATTACCCCCGCTTTTACCTGTTCCGCTAGTCCTTCCGGCTGACTGCTATTGCCTTTACCCAAAAAACCCAAATTCATCGGGAAAGCTTCGGCGGCCTCTAGCATTCGATAGATGTTCCACTCCCCCGGGGTGCAGGTGGTGGCATTAGTTCCCGTCGCAGGTCCGGTCCCGCCACCAATCATTGTGGTAATCCCCGACGCAATCGCTGTCTCAATTTGTTGGGGACAGATAAAATGAATATGGGCATCAATCCCCCCTGCTGTCAAAATCATCCCTTCCCCGGCTAATGCCTCGGTAGCAGGACCGATAATAATATCAACATTATCTTGAATGTGGGGATTGCCGGCTTTACCGATTTTATAAATTTTGCCGTCTTTAATGCCCACATCGGCTTTAACGATGCCCCACCAGTCGAGAATTAGGGCATTAGTAATCACCAAATCCACCGCCCCATCTTCCCTAGAAATGGGGGATTGGCCCATCCCATCGCGAATTACTTTACCGCCGCCGAATTTTACCTCATCGCCGTAGGTGGTGAAATCTTTTTCGACTTCGATAAATAATTCCGTGTCTGCCAGGCGAACTTTATCTCCGACGGTGGGGCCGTAGGTTTCTGCATAGGTGCGGCGATCGATGCGATAATTCATAGGGGGAATTCTTGAAAATCGACATTGATCATACGATCGATTTTCCAGCAATTATCGCTTTTTAGGGATTTTCTTCCATTTTTAATCCGGCTCGTTTTCGAGGATTTCTTTGGCTTTCAGTAAAGCTTGGCGATGTTCTTCGGTGACGGTGGGATATTTTAAACCAAGGGATTCTAGGGTGTGATAAATAACCGCCCCCACAGCTAAACGGGTAAACCATTTGCGATCAGCCGGGATAATATACCAGGGGGCCCATTCGGTACTGGTATGATTGAATACCTCCTCGTAGGCTTTCATGTAATCACCCCAAAAAGCTCTTTCTTTGACATCATTTTCAGAAAACTTCCAGTTTTTTTCGGGGCGATCAATTCTTTCTAAAAAGCGTTTTTTCTGTTCTCCTTTAGAAACATTGAGAAAGAATTTTAGGACAATAACCCCATTATTAACCAGATATTTTTCAAAATTATTAATCTCCTCAAAACGTCGCTGCCAAACTTTCTTGGTTCTGTCTTCTGGGGGGAGTTTTTGCCGTTCCAATAAATTTTGATGGACGCGCACGACTAATAATTCTTCGTAGTAGGAACGATTAAAAATACCGATACGACCTCGCTCCGGTAAGGCTTTATAATATCGCCAGAGATAATCGTGATCTAGTTCTTCGGCCGAGGGTACTTTAAAGCTAAATACCTGACAGCCTTGGGGATTTAAGCCGGACATAACGTGCCTGATTGTACCATCTTTACCCGCCGCATCCATGGCTTGCAGATTAATTAACAGGGCATAGGTATCCTGGGCATAAAGTTTATCTTGAAACTCGGCCATTTTTTCGATCCCCTGTTGCAGCAGCAGCGTGGCATCTTCTTTGGTAATGTAGTCTGGCTTAAACCCAGGATCGTAGTCTTTGTGTAGAGAAATTTCTTTACCCGGTGGCACGATTAAGGATTGTAAAAACGCTTGGCGATCAATTTTGCTGACCATGCTCTTCTCCTTGATTGTTTTGACCCCTAAGATTACATTGTAGCACTTTTGCTCGGAAAATATCTAACTCTTGAACCGGCGAGTCAAGGATGAACTGGCAGAAATGACCTAGAAACAAGTATATTTAAATATTCGATTTTAGCTACTCCTCATCTGACGAGAAAGTAAAGAATAATTTTTAGGCGATCGCAAATTCGGTAAACTGACGCACTTCGGGAGGTTGAAAAGCTAAAACTATCTCACTGCTGGGAATTCCTAAGCGCATTAATTCCGTGGCGATACCTGCTTCTGTCCAATCTTCTTCAATATAAATTTTGTCATTTTTTAGACGAAGATAAACGGAAATTGCTTTAATTCGTTTGCCATTTTTCCAGCCAATATTAAACCAAAGATATTGGTTTCTATCATCGTCAAATATCAATATTTCTTCTAGGTCTTGATCGGGTACTTGTGAGGAAATTTCTGCATATTCTATGAGAATTTTCTTGATTATATTTTGATAACAATTTAGTTTATCCATTGAACTATTCCCTCCTGATTAGTGTCAACAATTAACAATAAAATTTGATACTTTTGCAAGATTATTTGTATGGCAGCTTGAGCGAAAAACTTTTCATAAATTTCTTGTCCGATTAAAAAAATAAAGAAATTAATACATACAAGATATTTATTACAATTTCAACAATTAATCTCGAAAATTGTCCGAACCACAGGTAAGACATGTACCATCATCAGGATCTATGACATTACCCAGACAATCTTCAGCTGTGCAATCTTCCCGCAATACTTCATAAGATTCATTACATACAAGGCAATAAATAGTGTTGCTAGTTGGTTCATTAGGTATTAGTTGAGCTAATCTTGGAATCTGTTCGTCTTCGTAATCTTCCCTAAAACCACTATAACAACTAGGACAGAAATAACGTCTTATTTTTTTATTAAAATTAAAATATTTATTATTTCCTGAAGGTGTTAATAAATCAATTACAAGGTTTATTTCTAAAGCCAGCCAATTATATAATTCTCTGGTTTCAGAGCTATATAGAACAGATTCAGGTTCATTTTGAATGAATTGTCCTCGAATTTTTATCCACGAGTTTGGCTCTATCAAATAATGACAAATTTCTAGAATTTCAACAAACAGATCTTTAATTTTTATATATAATTCAGGATCTACAGTGTGCATAATTATATTTCGCTTGCTTCTCAAATCTTCAAATCTTTGTCGAAAGTTATCTGGTAATCGACCAGTCGATACGGTATTATAAACTTTGACTAAATCCTGTGCATCAATTGTTTTAAATTCACTAAAACGGATATTGCGCTCATGAGATTTACTGGGATAATTACTCGGATATCCTGAAATTAGTAAATACGGGCTAACTGTAGCAATATTACCTTTTAAGAGAAATTCGGTTCCTTGTTGAATAAGGGAAAGGGCTGTACTCAATGGACGTTGTGCTTGTTTCCAATATTGCTCAGATGACAATTGATCGATTACTTCTTCATTCTCATCGCTATAATACACATTATAAAAATATTCCGCATTCTTAAGTTTTGTAGATAAACTTATCAGCGTATCCCAAGCCAGATTTAAAAAATCAATGCCAGCGGATTTAAAATCATCTCCAGTCGGTACATCTATAATCATAATTTTTCGTACTCACTTTTATCATTTCATTTAAGGCGATTTATTGGTAAATGAGATTGTGTGGCTTTTCATCCCGCTCAAAATGATAGCGAACTTTTTTATTGTGTGGCTTGTACCCGAACTAAACTTGACTATACTTTGTGAGCCTCCGCATAAATCCGTAAAGCGGCGGACATTTTTTGTTCACAATCCTCGCCCTGTGATTGAAACCAAGCTAGGGTTTCGGGATCTACTTGAACAAGAACATTTACTTTCTCTACAGGTTTCCACCACCGCGATTTACTAAAAAACTCCTCGGTTAAGGGCGGAATATCGGATGTGTCGATTTCCTCTTCCGTAAGAGCGTCAACTTTCTCCCAATTCGTCTCGGAGGTATTGTTCATATCGTTTTCGTTCATAGGGTAAAGCTTTACGAAGTGAAATAATACGAATTGTATCTCTACTCGGTTCTGTAAAAACGACAACTACCACTCGGCCATCGAGCGTACCGATTCCTATCAATCGATCTTCGCCATAATTTTCTCGTTCGTCAAGGGAAACTCGAATGGGATGTTCAAATATCCGCTGCGCGTCCGCGAAGTCTAGATCGTGCTTGATGATATTCGCTCGGTTCTTTTGTCGATCCCACTCGAATTTCATATTTTTATTTTATCGAGTTGTCATTCCGTATATCGAAAAAAATCCTATAATTGTCGAAAATTCGATCGTTAGAGGGGTCATCTTGATCGAAATCAAAAGAAATCTTTCGCCTCGATCGAAATGACCCATAACCGGTCAACTAACTCAAAACACCAGAAGGAATCCCTAAGATATCCTCAATTTTAGGTAAATCTTCTAGGGGAATTACCCGGCCTTCATCCTCAAAACCAGCGATTTCATTAAAGTTCAAATAGCGGTATAAATCGCCAGCAAAAGGATTAATTTTCTCGGTGACAATTGCCAGGTATTCCTCGACGGTGGGAATGCGTCCCAGCAGCGCACAAACCGCCGCTAATTCGGCGGAACCGAGATAGACTCGCGCATCTTTTCCCATGCGATTATTGAAGTTACGAGTCGAGGTAGAAAATACCGTCGCTCTGTCTTCAACCCGCGCTTGATTACCCATACAAAGGGAACATCCCGGCATCTCGGTACGCGCCCCAGAAGCGGCAAAAATGCCATACATTCCCTCATCGCGCAATTGTTTTTCATCCATGCGGGTGGGGGGACAAATCCACAGTTTAGCCTTAGCAACTCCTGCTCCTTCTAATATCTTAGCAGCGGCGCGATAATGACCGATATTAGTCATACAAGAACCGATGAACACCTCATCAATTGTATCCCCGGCGCATTCCGACATTAACTTGATATTATCGGGGTCATTGGGTGCGGCAACAATTGGTTCTTTAATCTCGTTTAAGTTGACGGTGATAATATCCGCATATTCGGCATCCTTATCCGCCTCCATCAGAACGGGATTAGCTAACCATTGTTCCATTTTTGCTACCCGACGTAGGATAGTTTTGGCATCACTATAACCCCGGGCCGCCATATTTTTTAACAGGGCCACATTAGAGCGTAAATATTCCGCCACTGTCTCGGTACTTAACTTAATCGTACAACCAGCACAGGAACGTTCCGCCGTGGCATCGGTTAACTCAAAAGCCTGTTCTAATTTCAAATCCGGCAGCCCTTCCATCTCCATAATGCGACCGTTAAAAACATTTTTTTTGTTCTGTTTTTCCACGGTTAATTTACCCTCTTGGATGGCAACGTAGGGAATAGCATTAACAATATCGCGCAGAGTTACACCGGGTTGTAATTCCCCCGTAAAACGCACTAAAACCGATTCTGGCATATCCAAAGGCATTACTCCCAAAGCGGCGGCAAATGCCACTAAACCCGACCCCGCAGGAAAGGAAATTCCCAGGGGAAAACGAGTATGAGAATCGCCTCCAGTCCCCACCGTATCCGGCAATAACATCCGATTTAACCAGGAGTGAATAATGCCATCTCCCGGACGTAAAGCCACCCCACCCCGGGTAGAGAAAAAGTCCGGTAATTGGTGATGAGTTTGAATATCAACCGGTTTGGGATAGGCTGCCGTGTGACAGAAACTCTGCATGACTAAATCGGCGCTAAAACCTAAACAGGCTAACTCTTTTAACTCGTCTCTGGTCATCGGGCCGGTGGTATCCTGAGACCCTACCGTGGTCATAATTGGGTCACAGGAAGTACCCGGCCGCACTCCGGGTAAACCGCAAGCTTTGCCGACCATTTTTTGCGCTAGGGTGTAACCTTTACCGGTGTCATTAGGCATAGTGGGACGAGTAAATAGGGTACTAGCCTCAAGTCCCAAGGCGTGACGGGTTTTATCCGTGAGACTGCGACCGATTAATAGGGGAATACGACCGCCGGCGCGCACTTCATCCAGAATTGTCTCAGGTTTGAGGCTAAAGGTGCTAATAGTTGCGCCCGCTTCGTTGGTGATTTTGCCTTCGTAGGGATAGATTTTAATCACATCCCCCGTGTTCATTTGGCTAACATCGCATTCAATCGGTAAAGCGCCGGAATCTTCAGCAGTATTAAAGAAGATAGGGGCGATTTTACTGCCTAAAATATAGCCACCAGCACGTTTATTAGGTACAAAGGGAATATCATCGCCAATATGCCAGAGAACCGAGTTAATTGCCGATTTTCTGCTGGAACCAGTCCCGACCACATCCCCCACATAGGCGACCGGATGGCCTAATTTTTTCAATTCGGCAATGGTTTCTAAGGACCCGGGTTGACGGGTTTCTAACATTACCAAGGCATGAAGGGGAATATCGGGCCGGGTGGTGGCATGGGGAGCGGGAGATAGGTCATCTGTATTGGTTTCTCCGGGTACTTTGAAGACGGTGACGGTAATTTCTTTAGCGAGTTTCGGTTTAGCGATAAACCAAGCACCATTGGCCCAAGCATCGATGACCTGTTTAGCATAGGGATTGGTGTCGGATAATTCCAAAACCTCGTTAAATGCGTCGAATACCAGCAGGGTTTTACTTAAAGCACTGGCAGCGGCGGCGGCGATATTAATATCTCTGGATTTCAGCAGTTCAATCAGAGAATGAACGTTATAACCACCGACCATGGTTCCCAGTAAGCTAACCGCACCCTGAGCGGAGATAACGTTAGATTTTATTTCACCTTTGGCAATTCCTGTTAAAAATCCCGCTTTAACGTAGGCCGCTTCGTCAACTCCGGGGGGAATACGGTCACGCAGCAGGGTCAGCAATTCTCCCTTGAGTTCTTCGGACGGATTTTTGAGTATTTCGCATAATTCCGCCGTTTGTTGAGCATTGAGGGGAAGGGGAGGGATACCTAATTTCGCTCGGTCGGCAACGTGCTGATGATACGCTTCTAACATAGGTCGATTTTCTCCTAGTCTTCACTTGTGACGGTTTCTTCCTAGGTTAATGGATTTTTGCTAGTCTCGGAATTTCTCGGTTAGCGAGACATGACTTTATTGTGCGATTTCCATAAAATGAGAAAATAGCGATCGATTGACTATATTAAGGCGTAGATAATGGCTATCACCGATTCTGATCTAGATTTAGCACAATATATCGACCATTCTCTCCTCATCCCCACCGCCACCCGTGAACAATTAGAGGCTTACTGTCAACAGGCCGAACAATATCGTTTTCCCACCGTCTGCGTTTATCCCGCTGCCGTTAAGCAAGCTGTGCAGTTACTCCACGGCAAAAAAACTTTAGTTTCTACCGTGATTGGTTTTCCCGCAGGGGCCACTACCTCCGCAGTTAAACGTTATGAGGCTTTAGAAGCTGTAGATAATGGTGCCAAGGAGTTAGATGTGGTTATTAATCTCGGTTGGCTAAAAGATGGGAAATCTGAGCAATTATTCCAAGAAATTGCTAGTATTTGTCAGGAAGCTGGCCAGACGGTAAAAGCGATTCTGGAAACCTCGCAACTGACGGACACCGAGAAACGTTTAGCGGCGGAAATTTGCATGGATGCAGGAGTCAGTTATCTAAAAACCAGTACCGGCTGGTTTGGAGGAGCAACGGTTAGCGATGTCAAGTTTCTCAAGGAAATTAGCAAAGGCCGGGTAGGAATTAAAGCATCCGGCGGAATTCGCACCCTAGAACAAGCACTCGCTCTTATCCAGGCCGGGGCCACTCGTCTGGGAACTTCCCGCGGTGTCGATTTAGTCCGTCAGCAAAAAGCTGCTTTTGAGGAGTAATACTAAATCCTGTTTAAAAGGTATAGGAAAGTGGGGTAGTGGGGTAGTGGGGTGTGGGGTGTGGGGTGTAGGGTGTGGGGTGTAGGGTGTGGGGTGTGGGGTGTGGGGAAGTGGGGAAGTGGGGAAGTGGGGTGTGGGGAGAATAAATAAAAAATAATCTCCTGAATCCTGTCTCCTGTCTCCTGTCTCCTGAATCCTGTCTCCTGAATCCTGTCCCCTGACAGCTAAAATGATGACTGACATTCAATAAAAATAGGGGGTTTATTTGCCGATAATTCGCTGTGGTAATCGAGAATTTAGAGATATTCAAGGGATTGTTTTTGATAAGGACGGTACGCTAGAGGATTCGCGAGCTTTCTGGTACGATCGAGCTATAGCCCGGGTACAAGCCATTGAATCGCAAATCCCTGGTTTAGAGTCTTTATTAACTAAAACTTTCGGTATTGGGGCAAATAGTCTCAATCCTGCTGGTTTAATGGCAGTGGGCAGCCGCAGAGATAATCATATCGTCGCTGCCGGTTGTATTGCTTCCACCGGCCGGGATTGGTTAACGGCCATGGCGATCGCAAAAGCGGCCTTCCAAGCGGCCGATGAAAAGGTTCCCCCCCGCTTAAATCCCCTCTATCCCCAATGTTTAGAAGTAATTCGTTATCTGCACTCGGCCGGTTTACAATTGGCGATTCTTTCCTCCGATACCACAGCACGAGTTGAGCAATTTGTCAAGGAAAATCACCTATTAAATTATGTTAAAATTGCTCGAGGCTGCGATCGAGGTTTAAGTAAACCCGATCCCTTATTATTACAAGAAACCTGTCAAGCTTTGGGGACCGCAGTGGACAAAACCCTGATGGTAGGGGACACTAGGGCCGATTGGGAAATGGCTAAACAGGCAAAATCAGCAGCAGCGATCGCAATTAGTTGGCAACCGGAAAACCATCAAGATTTACAATTAGCTGATGTGGTCATTAGAGAACTGACTGCCATCTCGGTTATCAGAGGCGAATTTTCAGTTCACTGATTACTGATTACTGTTTACTGTTCACTGAAAAACCCCACTTCCCAATTCATAATTCCCTCTATGCTAACAATTGCCTTACCGAAGGGTGCTTTACTAAACGAAAGTATCCAAATATTTCAGAAAATTGGCTTAGATTTTAGTGCCTTTCTTGACTCAAAAAATCGCCAATTACAGATTACCGACCCCACTAACCAAGCGAAAGCGTTATTAGTAAGAGCCACAGATGTACCAGTTTATGTAGAATACGGTCAGGCACAATTAGGCATCGCCGGTTATGATATTTTATTGGAAAAATCTCCCGATGTGGCTAATTTAATTGACCTAAAATTTGGTTATTGTCGGATGTCGGTAGCTGTCCCTGCTGATAGTCCCTATCAAAGTCCTCTGGACATTCCCCATCACGGTAAAGTTGCCTCAAAATTTGTCAATTGTGCTAAGGATTATTTTCGTCGTTTAGATATTCCCGTCGAGATTATACCTCTCTATGGTTCCGTAGAATTAGGCCCGATTACGGGGATGTCAGAAGCAATAGTTGACCTAGTTTCCACCGGTCGAACTTTACGCGAAAATGGTTTAGTAGAAATTGACGAATTATTTGCTAGTAGCGCTCGATTAATCGCTCATCCCCTCAGCTATAGACTAAATCGCGATCAGATTTATAACTGGGTAGAAAAGCTCAGTTTAACGAATCAGCACCCCCCTTATTAAGCGGGTATCAAGGGGGGATCAGCGCCCCCCTTATTAAGGGGGGATCAAGGGTAGGGTTGATTCATTTAAATTAAGTACAGCTAATTTTGAGTCAATAAATTTGACTGAAGATTCTCAAGTTTATCTTTTTCTAATCAAAATAGTTAGTCACAATAACTAATCTTTAATCCTCTGCCAAATTTATTAT
>NZ_JADBVE010000407.1:0-7569 GCF_020245285.1 Microcystis sp. M31BS1 | reverse complement strand
TTTACCGATACCCCAAGCGATGCCGAAAGTGGCAAGAGTTCCCAGAAAACCGGCGAGGGGAGTGGCGACACCTTCGGGAACACCTTTGAGGGCATAACCATCAAAAATTCGGGCGGAGGGTAATTGATTACCAAGGGCGTTGGGGTCTTCTTTTTGGCTAAATTGTAAGTCTTCCGCCACTCGATCGAGTCCGTCGGGATCGGGACTGGCAAAGGGAGAAAGAAAAACGGCGATAATTAGGTATAATACCAAGCCAATCAGAAAAAATTGCCTATTTCTGCGAATATTCATCGACTTAATTGCTTTATTGACGAGAAGCTTAGGAAGGAGAAACAAAAGTATTAACGGAATGGGGCGGATCGTAGAGAAGATCGGGACGGGTTCGCCAGATATAACCGACAGCGAAAACCGTAATCACCGCTTCCCCGATACCGATGAGGATATGCCAAGATAACATGGCAAAAAGGGCGACTAAAAGCGGTACAGTGCCAGATAAAGCCAATTGCAGGGCGCAAGCTAACGCCGCCACCACCACACTTGTCCAAGCAGCTACGGCAATAGCGATCGCCATACTGCGCCAACTATTAAAACCAAGGGCTTTCCTAATCCCTAGATAGAGATAATAACCGCCAAACGTCCCGATCAAACCCATATTGACGATATTCGCCCCTAAAACCGTTAAACCGCCATCTTGAAAAAATAAAGCTTGAACGATAAAAACCACCGCCATCACCAGAGAACCCGCCCAGGGACCGAGCAGAACCCCCGCCAGAGTCCCCCCTAACAAATGTCCGGAGGTTCCCCCCGGAATGGGAAAATTAATCATCTGGGCGGCAAAAATAAAGGCGGCACAAACTCCCATCAAAGGTACAGCCCGTTCAGCGTAGTGGCCGCGCACTTTTTTGAGAGAAAAGCCAATCAGGACAACGGCAATTATCCAAGTAAATAGACTCACCGGTGGACTCAAAAAGCCGTCGGGAATATGGAGGGCGAGATAAGGGGTAAGGAGATGGTGAAACAAACCAACTCCTAGAAAATTAACAGACATTAAAACTCAGTCTCCTTGGCAATTTGGGTTAAAGATTTCCATAGAATTGCGTCGCTAGGACGGAAAAGTCCTCTCTTCTAGTAGATAACTAACCGCTTTATTCTACAATGCTCTCTCTGGGGATTTAAACCCTTTAGCTTCTTAAGAATTTCTGTTATTTGGCCAGCCGTCAGGGTTTAGCTATCAGCCAAAATCTGATTATTCTCAAGCAGTCAAATTCTTTAAATTATTATTAAATTCAGAGCTTTTTTGGGTTTTTATGCTAGGCATTAATCAGTTATCAGTTATCAGATCCTGAAGGGCGCTGATAACTGAAATGTCCCCCCACATCTCCTATATCTCCCACTTCCTAAGATAAATAAAGATGAATCAGCTTACAACTGTTGCTTTATTGGGTTTACTAGCCGGTTTACTTGTCGCTATTGGCTACGCGATCGGTGGTCAGGATGGTGCTTTAATTGGTTTAGAGGTCAACTAATGATAAGCTATCAGAGAGAACCCCCTCTTTTTCGCTTTTTCTAGCTTGGTATGAAACCGTGATCAACTCTGAAGAAAAAAGACCGACTTGGGACGAATACTTTTTAATGATCGCTAAATTAGCCGCCACCAGATCCACCTGTTTAGCTTTTCCCGTCGGTGCGGTAATTGTCAAAGATCGGCAGGTTTTAGCCACGGGTTACAATGGTTCTCCATCGGGAACGGTTCATTGTACTGCCCAGGGTTTTTGTTATCCCGGTTTGGGAACCTGTCGAGAATCCGGAGAAATTCCCTCTCGGGCAATTCATGCCGAAGCTAATGCGATCGCTCAAGCGGCCAAACACGGTATTTCTACCCAAGGAGCTAGTATTTACGTTACTTTAGAACCCTGTATTTCCTGTTTAAAACTAATTATTTCTTCGGGAATTAAAGAAGTTTTTTACGAAGCGGATTTTAATAGTGGGACAAAAGCAATGTTAAGGGATTCTTTTCTAGAAACGGGGATTATTAAATATAAAAAGATTTATTTATCAGCAGAAATGGCTAGTCATGCGGCCTTATTTTTATTAAATCCCATTTTGATCGATCTCAGGTAGTTATTATCAGGATGGTAATTACTAGGAAAAATCTCTATCTATACGGTAGATAAAGTTAGTTGAATTGGCATAAAATAGTGAAAATTTTTTTATGGGCGGGTTTCCAGAAAAGCTTCTATAGGCATGGCCAACCAATCCCCGTCTAATACTAAATCCGGTTATTAAAAACTGATTATCTATTCCTCCCCAACAAGGTTTTTAGACTTTTTTTCCCTCAAAAAGTGCCGACCATTGGAGGGATCGGGGGTAAAATTCCTGGACTTTTTCCCTGAAAATTAGGTAACTGACTACCTCAAAATCGGTAAAACCCCACACCCTGCCCCCACGAAAAACTTTGCAGTCCTACTATCCCTCGGCCATTAAGCGCAATAATTCGTCAGTGGATAGCTTGCCGCTGGCGTCGGTTCCCTCCAATAAACTATCGGCGAGATCGCGTTTATGGTGGTGCAGATCGACAATTTTTTCCTCGATCGTATCCTTGGCCACTAAGCGATAAATCGTCACCGGACGTTTTTGGCCGATGCGGTGAGCGCGATCGGAGGCCTGATCCTCCACTGCGGGATTCCACCAGGGATCAAGATGGATAACATAATCGGCTGCGGTGAGATTTAATCCTGTCCCCCCGGCTTTTAAACTAATTAAAAATACGTCCCCTTCCCCCGCTTGAAACGCTTTCACCTGTTTCTGCCGATCGCTGGCTGGGGTACTACCATCGAGGTATTGATATTTTATCTGTCTTTGATCGAGATAACTGCGGATAATCGCTAAATGATCGACAAATTGACTAAACACCAACGCTTTATGCTGATTATCCAATAAATCATCCAGAATTTCCCCGAAACGGGACAATTTCGAGCCGGCTAAATCCAAATCTGGAGCCACTAACTGCGGGTGACAGCAGGCCCGGCGTAATTTCATAATCTCTGCCAGTACCTGGAGATGTTTCGCTCCGGCGGTACTGTCACTCTCGCTTAATTTCTCCAAAGCACGCCGCCGTAAGGCCTCGTAAAACGCCTTCTCCTCGACGCTTAACTCGATCGGGACTAAAATCTCGGTACGGGGCGGTAATTCCGCCAGAACTTGGTTTTTAGTGCGCCGGAGAAGGAAAGGCCGCACCAGTTTTTTTAACTGTTCGCGAGCGGTTTTATCGCCGTATTTTTCGATCGGGGTGGCGAAACGGCGATCAAAACTTTCCAAGGATCCCAACAATCCGGGGTTGATAAAACGGAAAAGATTCCATAATTCCCCTAAATGATTCTCGATCGGTGTTCCCGTGGTGATTAGTTTAAAATCCCCCCGCAGATTCATCGCTGCTTTCGATCGCTTGGTGGAGAAATTCTTAATCGCTTGGGCCTCATCGAGAACGATTGTTCGCCATTCCACCCCGGCCAACATGGTAGCCACTTCTTCCTGCTGTAATAACCCATAGCTACAGACCAACAGATCAAAAGGTTGCAGTCGATCGAGTAGTGCTTGCCGATCGCCTGTACCCAATTGGATGATATTTAAGGTAGGTGCGAACCTTTCCGCCTCACTGATCCAGTTCAAACATACTGAAGTAGGGGCGATCGCTAAAGTCGGTCCCTCCGAGGCGCGGGTTAGGATCACTGCTAGGGCCTGTAAAGTTTTCCCTAATCCCATATCATCGGCCAAACAGGCCCCGGCCCCCCACTGGGCCAGCCTAGCTAACCAGCGAAAGCCTTCCAGTTGATAGTCGCGCAATTCTGCCTGTAGAGTTGAGGGGACTTCTGGGGTAAAATCCTGACTCTCCTGAAAGCGTTGTAAATTATCGCGCCAACGTTTATCGGCCTTGAGTTGTCCCACTTCCTCGCTGAGTTCCGAGAGAATCGGGGCAGCGAAGGGATGAAACCGCAAACCGTCGCCGGACTTTTCCGAGAAAGCGCGCATTTCCTGTAACCGTTCCCGAAATGCCTCGGTTAGGGCGAGAAATTGACCATCTCCGAGGGGAATAAACCGCCCCGGCGATCCCTCTAGCAATTTCATCAACTCCTGCATACTCAGCACCGATTTCTCCTCTAGGTGCAGTTCCCCACTGACCGCAAACCAATCCCGTTGACTGTGGATATTTAGGTGTAGGTCCTGTAATCGAAGCTGACGCGTCACCCGCCATTTTTCCCCTTCCGGCCATTCCACAAGGACGCTATCGCTTAATTCCCGCAATTCCAGCAGTAGATCTAGACAATCCTCTGGATTTTCTAGCCGCCATTCCCCATTTTCTTCCTCGAAACTGATCAGGATCGGACAAGAATCGATCGCTGTTTGGGCCAGTTTTTTCTCTAGGGCCAGATCCCTAGTGGTTTGCAGCCGTTCCCCCTCGATCTCGGCGATTACTGTTTCTCCCCCTTTTCCAGGCTGGAAGTAGGGACCGGCTGCCCCAAAAGGACGGCTGAGAACCGCCACTTTTAAACCCTCTCCGGCCGGTAAGAGATGAATCCGGGGTTGACTATCGGCTGCCACTGACCGGGCTGCTTTTCCTCCCCCGATATCGGAATGTACTGTCACTATCCCGGACAGGGAATTGATCGCAGCCAGGACTTTTTCCCGGCCCTTGTCGGGGACTTCTAGGCGGTTGCTTTTGCCGATAATGTCGGCGATGCTTCGGTGTTCCGGCTTGACTTCGATTACCTTAACGCGAGTGGGGGTTTCTTTCCAAATCAGCACTTCTTGGCGATCGCTGAGATCGGGCAGTAAAGACAGGATTAATTTACCCGATTTTCCCTTTCTTACTCGCAATTCCGGTTCCCCAGCGACGATTTCTACCCGCGTTCCGGGGGAATCTTCCCAGAACACCAGGGGATGACCGATCAGTTCGATAATGGCCCGGCGCTCAAAGTGATACTCGTTCTGGCCATAGTAACTGGATTCCACGAAGATATGGGCGCAAATTTTCAGGTCTTGCGGGGTTAAATAGTCAATTTCTCCAGTTTTTCGCAGACGTTTAAGGGAGACGGGACGGCCGCGACTCCAATTACCCCGCGCGTCGAGTTTCTGTTCTTTTGGTTGCAGGAAATAATCCTCGGAATGGATAGTGAGAAACCAAGCAAGGCGGACGACGGGGTTAGATTTACCCGGGGTTGGTGTTGGCGCGCACAGATTAGTCAAGGCATTCAGGCACAGTTGCCAAGCTTCTTGGGGTTCGATCGCATCTACCAGGGGGGAAGGGAGATGCCATTTTATAACCACCTCCGCTTCCGGCGCTCGATCGAGTCGGGACAGTAGGGCCCCGGTTTCTAGGGCTAACCAATGGTAGCCGGCCGCCTTGGCATCTTTGTAGAGGGGCAAGAGTAGGCGGGGCAGATGTTTTTTAGCGATGTCGCTGCTCATCCAGTAGAGACAGATACTACAGATAAGAGTCTCTAGACCCTGGCCCATTTGGTAGGGATTGATCGTCGCGTCGATGATTGCGTCTTTGGCCTGCATATCTCCCTGACGGGCAGCGATGATTTTTTCCAGACGGGCATAGATAGGACTGAAAGGATGATCGTTTTGACGCGTCACCCAACTGGTATAGCTGGCGGCCTCGGCGAGACGTTCGGGGGTTCCTTCTTTGAGGAGGGCGAAAATAAAGGAGAAGCCGCTAATCGAAGAAAAATAGATTTTTTGTTTTCCTTTGGCTTTTTTTAGGGCTTTAAGGGCGAGGGTATATTCTTGGATCGCTTTGCTGTTTTCCCCGCCCAGAAAGGCAATCCAACCCCGTATCGCCCCGATTGCTGCTGCTTGGCTTTCCGGGAAGGGGCGATCGAGATACCGACGCACTTTATCGCTTTGTCCTCGGATGATTGCCTGTTCGAGCCACAAATGGGCTTCGGAAACACTGGTCTGGTCTTGACAGAGTTCTTCTAGGAGGGAAAAAGCCCCATCGGCGCGAGTTATTTTTTCAAAAGCCTTGACAAGAATGCTATTTAGTGCTATGGCTTGAAATTTGGTCGGTTGCGTCCGTAACCAATCCCCATCGAAGGGGTTATCGTAGATGAGGATAAGAAGGTCTTCTAGGCTGGTTTTTGGGGAAGAATAGCTGGTTTTCTGATAATCGGCGATTTGTTGTTCGACCGAGTCGAAATCCTGACGATAGATGGCCAGACGGATTTCTCGGATTAATTGCTCTTTTCCCTGAAAAACTAGGCTTTCATCCCAACGAGTTCGGGGCTGCGGCAGTTTTGCCTTGATAATCTCGGCAAAACGCTTGAATTCTCCCTTGCTAATGCTATCACGGCTGGCAATCTCGACGAGGAGGGGATGACAGCGCGGCCCGTAGCCTTTGTCCTGGGTGATCACTTCCGCTTCTAGGAGGAGATCTAAATGGGATTTCAGGGTTTGGCCGTTAAATCGCCGGTTGTTCTCGTCGCGGTAATGAGCTTGATTTAAACAGTCTAGAAAAGTGCTGCGGGCGATCGGTTCATAGATTAGGGAAAAAAAACGGACGATCACCTGATCTAGTGTCGATAATTTTTGGTAGCGTTCGATGAGTTGGCGGCGGATTTGCTCTATATCTTGCATATTCGGTTATATTCGCGGATAATCCTAATCTTTTTGCGGGGATATGACTGCAATTTATGGACGGGTTTCCAAAAAAGGTTCGATATCGATCGGGAACCAGTCCCCGTCTAATACCTGTTGGAGAGTGAATATAGACTCTAGGGGAATCGCATTTTTATCGACTATCCGCGCGTTAATCAGGGATTTTCTGGCATCAGAGTAGGCTGTCTCGAAAGTGTCCCGCAGATGATTGGCGAGAGTCGGACTATCTACCTTTCTTTCCAATTGAACCCTAAAATTGGCGATTTCTTCGAGCCAATGACGGGCATTCCGTTCTTTTTCCGATTCCCAATAGGATAGTTTCAGGAGATGGATTAATAATTGAGTTAACAAACTCTCTACAGCCCGTCTGTCGCTTTTTCCCATACACTCCACCTCTTCGATCAGGTTTTCCCAGTCCACCCGGTCAAACTCTTTTCGCTTTAACAGTTCGGCGGTTTTTTCCGTCCAGAGAACAAAATCTTCTTCGTAGAGAGCGGTCATCATAGATTTCTCATCCCGACCGGGAGCGCGGGGTAATGGCTCGATTATAACGCTCGATCGCTATCCTCGATCAGCTTCTAGTCTGGGGAATTTTTGCCAAGTTAGAGATTTATTCACTAGCACAAGTTGTTCTTTTTGTCAAAAAAACTTTTTCTTTTTAACAAAAGTACACAAACATTTTGATCAACCTTATTGGCGATGTTATTTTGGGACTAGAGGGGAAAGATAACGTCGCTGCTAGAATTTAATTTTCAGACAAATAACCTCGGAGCAGAAATTATGACCTTTACACCAGCTATTGATCCAGATATTGAATACCCCGACAGTGACGGTAAACCCATGGCCGATAATACCGAACAATACGAATGGATCGTTAAAATCAAAGAAAATCTTGAGATTCTTTTTGCC
>NZ_JADBVE010000406.1:0-6054 GCF_020245285.1 Microcystis sp. M31BS1 | reverse complement strand
ATCAGTTATCAGTTATCAGTTATCAGTTATCAGTTATCAGTTATCAGTTATCAGTTATCAGTTATCAGTTATCAGTTATCAGTTATCAGTTATCAGTTATCAGTTATCAGTTATCAGTAATCAGTAATCAGTAATCAGTAATCAGTAATCAGTAATCAGTATAAAGTGGCAAGTTTGGAGTTTTCTTTTCACTGATTACTGTTTACTGTTCACTGGTCACTGAAAAAAACACCCAACACCTATTCCTTTGAAAATTATGTATAGTACCGATGTTGTTACCGATGCGGTTTTGAGAACCAAAAACTTAAATGTTTACTACGGTTCTAATCTCGCTGTTCGTGATGTTAACCTTGATATTCCTGAGAAAAAAGCGGTCGCTTTTATCGGTCCTTCTGGCTGCGGTAAAAGTACGGTTTTGCGCTGTTTTAATCGCATGAATGATCTGGTTAAAAGTGCCAAAATTGAGGGAAAAGTTACCTTTCGCGGTCAAGATATTTATGGTAATTCCGTTAATCCTATCGGGTTACGCAGTCGTATTGGTATGGTTTTTCAGAAACCGAATCCTTTCCCTAAATCTATCTATGAAAATATCGCTTTTGGGGCGCGCTTAAATGGTTACATCGGCGATATGGATCAATTAGTAGAGGAATCTTTAAAAAAAGCCGTTCTCTGGGATGATGTTAAAGATAAACTCAAAGAAAGTGGTTTAGCTTTATCGGGGGGACAACAACAAAGGTTATGTATTGCCCGCGCTATTGCGGTTAAACCGGAAGTTGTTTTAATGGATGAACCCTGTGCGGCACTCGATCCAATTTCTACCCTAAAAATTGAGGAATTAATTCACGAATTAAAAACCCAATATACTATAGTTATTGTCACCCACAATATGCAACAAGCGTCGCGGGTTTCTGATTTAACGGCTTTTTATAATGCTGAACCGACCCCAAAAGGCGGTAAAGTGGGTTATTTAGTGGAATATGATCGCACCGAGGTTATCTTTCAAAATCCTGCTCAAGAGTCCACTAGAGATTATGTTAGCGGTCGTTTTGGTTAATTACTTTAGTCTTTTTGAGATCAATTATCGGGATGAGTTAATCAACTTGTTCTGATTTTTTCTTGTTATTATCTAATAAAACTACATTATTGAGCGTTTTGACTGACTTTAATTTGCAATAGGGTGGTCATCAACTAATTTAAATAACCAAAAATGTGAGAGATATTTGTTTAAGTTAAGCTTAATTAACCCAAGCTTAAACTGAATTTAACCAAACCAAATCTTAACCTTAACCTTAAATTAACTAAAATAATTGATCATAATTTTAGGGTTTTATGTACAATCCAACCTAAAAGTTAATTTTTTGATTCCCGAACCAGCAATAATTAGCGAAATGAGTATGCAGAATTTCCAATTCAAACTAAATCGATGGACAATCAGCGCTGGTTTAGCGGCAGTAGGAGCAGCCCTAGCTCTCACCATCCCGGCGGTTAATTCCCAAAGCCGCAATACTATCAAAATTGATGGTTCTAGCACCGTTTACCCAATTACAGAAGCAGTAGCGGAAGAATTTCAAAAGATAAATCGTCAGACACAAGTAACTGTCGGTATTTCGGGAACAGGTGGCGGTTTTAAAAAATTCTGTGCTGGTGAAACGGATATTTCTAATGCTTCTCGTCCAATTAAGGATTCTGAGCGTCAATTGTGCGCTAAAAATGGCGTTAAATTCTTAGAATTGCCGATCGCTTTTGATGCTTTAACAGTGGTAGTCAATAAACAAAATCCCCTTAATAGCATCAAGGTTTCTGAACTGAAAAAAATGTGGGAACCCGCTGCTCAAGGGAAGATCACTAAGTGGAATCAAGTTAATTCTAAATGGCCTAATGCCAACCTAAAACTGTTCGGACCAGGTGCTGATTCGGGAACATTCGATTACTTTACCGAGGCAATTGTCGGTGAATCGAAGAAAAGTCGCACCGACTTTACCCCCAGTGAAGATGATAACGTTCTAGTGCAGGGAGTTATCAGAGATCGTAACGCTTTAGGTTACTTTGGCTATGCCTATTATGAAGCAAATAAAGGTCGTCTGAAAGCCCTAGCCATTGATAACGGCAAAGGAGCCATATCTCCCTCAGCAGAAAATGTCAACAACGGCAAATATAATCCCCTCTCCCGTCCTGTTTTTATCTACGTTAATGCTAATGCGGCTAAACGTCCAGAGGTAAAAAGTTTTGTCGAATTTTTCATCAACAATGCTCCCAAATTAGTCCGGGAAGTTAAGTATGTTCCTTTACCCGCTAATGTCTATCAATCGGTAATGAGAAACTTTAGAAATAATAAAACAGGGAGTGTATTCGTTGGCCGAGATGTGGTGGGTTTAACCATCCAAGATATTGTTCGGCTAGAAGCTAAAGAATAGTTGCTTATCTGCCAATAAATGGAATGGGGAAGCGATTATCTTCCCCATTTTTGGAGTTGAATTAAAAAACCCAGCAACTAGATATTTAAAGCATGACTAAACCAGCAATTAAATCAGAGAGTGTCTGGATTCAGGCAGCTACTCCCAAAAAGATTCGCAACCTCAAAGAGACTATTATTGAAGTTATTCTATTTTTGGCGGCTTTTTCCTCTGTGGCCACCACTATCGGCATTATGGAGGTTTTGATTCTAGAATCCGTGCATTTTTTCGAGAAAGTTCCCCTGATTCAATTCCTAACCGATACGGTTTGGAGTCCGCTTTTTGCCGATCCTCGTTATGGTATTATACCGCTACTTTCGGGAACCTTAACCACTTCGATCGTGGCGATGTTTGTCGCTGTTCCTTTGGGAACAATTGCCGCTATTTATCTCAGTGAATTTGCCCCCCCGCGTCTGCGAGAAGTGGTTAAACCTTGTCTAGAATTATTAGCGGCTATACCGACAGTAGTTTATGGTTATTTTGCCTTTTTAAATGTCACACCTTTCCTACAAACTTTTTTGCCTGACTTGCCTTCATTTAATATGCTCAGTGCTGGTTTGGTCATGGGATTAATGATTATTCCCCTGATTAGTTCCATCAGTGAAGATGCCATGCGTGCCGTACCTTTGACCCTCCGGGAAGGTTCCTACGCTACCGGAGCAACTCGTTTACAAACTGCTTTAAATGTGGTTTTGCCTGCCGCTATTTCTGGTATTAGTGCCGCTTATATTTTAGGAGTTTCCCGGGCCGTGGGAGAAACGATGATTGTAGCGATCGCCGCAGGATTACAGCCAAATTTAACCTTCAATCCCTTTAGTGAAGCGGCCACCATTACCGCTTATATTGTTCAGGTTAGTTTAGGCGATTTACCCCACGGTTCGATCGAGTATCAATCAATTTTTGCCGCCGGTATTATGCTAGTCATTTTGACTTTAATCTTTAATATTATCGGTTATTTCCTCGCCAAAAAATATCGGGAGGTTTACTAATCATGGAAAAAGAACAATTATCGAATTTAAGAGCTAATATTGAAAGGCGCAAGCTGATTAGCACTGTATTTTCTGGCTTAGGGTTGTTGATTATTTTTGTTTCTACCCTAATTCTCTTTATCCTGATTGCCCAGATGATGATGGCAGGGTTGCCGCGCATTACCCCCCAGTTTTTTACTTCTTTTCCTAGTCGTCACCCTGAAGAAGCTGGTATTCTTTCCGCTTGGGTGGGAACCTTGCTAGTGATGTTGGTAACAGCCTTGATTGCGATTCCTCTCGGTATTGCGGCGGGAATTTATCTGGAAGAATATAGTAAGAAAAATTGGCTTTCAGCAATTATTGAGATTAACGTCACTAATTTAGCGGGTGTTCCCTCAATTATCTATGGTTTACTCGCCCTCGGTTTATTTGTCTATCAATTCAATCTCGGACAAAGTATTATTGCCGCCGGTTTAACCCTAGCTTTGCTGATCCTACCTGTGGTTATTGTCACCACCAGAGAGGCAATTCGGGCAATACCCAACAGTCTCCGGGAAGCGGCCTATGCCGTGGGAGCAAGTAGATGGCAAGTAGTCGCCGATCATATTCTTCCCTACTCCTTCGGTAGTATCCTAACCGGTGTGATCATCGGACTTTCCAGAGCGATTGGAGAAACGGCTCCCGTGATTACTATTGGTGCGCTCACGTTTATTGCCTTTCTACCCGATGCTCCTTTACAAGCAAATTTTCCCTTTATTAACTTTAATTGGCTAAAAGCACCCTTTACAGTTATGCCTATCCAGATGTTTAACTGGGTTTCTCGTCCAGAGCCAGAATTTGAAGTCAATGCAGCCGCCGCTGGTACAGTGTTGATTGTGATGACTCTCGGGATGAACGCTGTAGCTATCTATCTCCGCTATCGTTTCCGCAAAGGTATCAAATGGTAAACTCTATTTTTCCCTCGATGATGTCTAATATCAAAGAATTTCAACCAAAAGCCGAGGTGAGAAACCTTGACTTTTACTACGCTGGCACCAATAAACCCGCTTTGCGAAGTATCAATCTCACCATTCCCGAAAGACAAGTCACCTCTCTAATTGGCCCCTCTGGCTGCGGTAAAACGACGCTTTTGCGCTGTTTTAATCGAATGCACGACCTTTATGCCGCTAATCGCTACGAAGGGGGTATTTATATCGATACCGTCAATATTTTAGATCACAAGGTCGATCCGATCGAGGTGCGGATGCGGATTGGTATGGTTTTCCAAAAACCGAACCCTTTCCCGAAATCTGTTTACGAAAATGTCGCCTACGGTTTGCGGGTTAGGGGCGAAAAAAAACGGGAGTTTATCGATTATAAAGTAGAAGAAGCTTTGCGCGGTGCCGCTTTGTGGGATGAAGTCAAGGATCGTCTCAACACCAGTGCCTACGATTTATCGGGGGGACAACAACAACGTCTCTGTATTGCCCGCGCTTTAGTTACAGATCCTGAAATTATCCTCTTTGATGAACCCACTTCCGCTCTCGATCCAATCGCCACTAATAGTATAGAAGAACTAATTGGTAAATTAGAGGAAAAAGTTACCATTTTAATCGTCACCCACAGTATGCAACAGGCAGCCCGGATTTCTGATTACACAGCTTTTATGTATTTGGGTGAACTGATGGAGTTTGGACAAACTAAAATTATGTTTCAAGAACCAACTCACGAGAAAACAAAAGAATATATTAGCGGTCGATTTGGTTAAAAAATCGCAATTGTTTGGGGAGAGAAAGCAATTATCTCCCCAACGCTCTCCTCTAAAACTTGGCTTTTTGCCGCAATAATTCCGCTAGGGTGACATCAAATTGCGATTGTCCTCCGAAAACCGTTCCCACTTCACCGTTAAAGAAGGTGACTGTGGCTAAATGGTAATGTTCATCCGTTAGGGGGATATAACCGACTTCTTTAACAATACTCTCGGCATTATCGAGGTAATACTCCACAAATTCCTGTAAAGCTCGGCTTTTTTGCGCTTTCTCCGCATTGACGTAGATAAATAAAGGTCGAGCAAGGGGTTGATATTGGGAGTTAACTACGGTTTCTCTAGAGGGTACAATCGCCCCTTTACCGCTATCAATGCCTAAAGCTTTCAATTTTTGGGGATTTTGTTCATAATAAGCTAGTCCAAAGTAACCAAGAGCATTCGGATCTTGACTGACTCCCTGGACTAAAGTGTTATCATCCTCGCTGGCTACATAATCCTTACGACTAGCACCGGATTTACCGACCACAGCTTCGGTAAAATAGTCAAAAGTTCCGGAATCTTGGCCTGCACCAAAGAGATTTAGGGGTTTATTGGGGAATTCCGGTCTGATTTGATTCCAATTGGTAATTTTACCCTCAGCAGCCGGTTCCCACATTTTCTTTAATTCTTCTAGGGTAATGCTATCAATCCAGTTATTTTCCTGATTAACGACTACAGTTAAGGCATCAAAAGCCACGGGTAATTCAATATATACTTTGCACGGCTACAACTTGCATTTTTTACTCAAGGACAATAATATAGTTTAAGAGTCATAATTAGAAGCAAAGCACTCATTAAAAACATGATTAACCTAGAATTCACGGAAGAAGAAAAGAACTCACTGTAT
>NZ_JADBVE010000405.1:0-25395 GCF_020245285.1 Microcystis sp. M31BS1 | reverse complement strand
TCTGTCGCCTGTAAGACTTTTGATAATCTTTTTAGCCAATCGCTCATTAATTTCTCGATGTCTGGGAATTGGTTCTGTTTTTCCAGTATCTGGATTATGGTAAATATCGTGTTTCCCTCCACGTCTAATCAAATAGCAGCCCGCTTGCTCTAATTGTGCAATTAAATCATGTCTTTTCATGCGAGTTCAAACTCTGCAACTCTCTTGATTCCGGGGATTTCTTCAGTAGTAAATGTTTTGTAGAGATCGACCAAGTTTCCGATTAATTCTTCTAAGTCAACACCTTGGGTCCAATGATCTGGAAATTCATTCAAATAGCCCAAGAACATCCCATCTGATTCTTTCCAATATGTATATGGAATCTTCATGGTGAAATCCTCATTCTGCGTTGCTAAAGATATTAAGTTGACCCCTATCATAACTGAATTGCTCCCAAGCCACGATCAGCTTTATTATCAGGGTTGGCAGCGAGATTGCCGCCTTACACTTCGTTAATGCAGCCTACCAAAGCGGCGATCGCCCATTCAGACAGATTTAGGTGTTGGGTGTTGGGTTTCGTTCCGAGGGTTCAATCTACGGACTACGGACTGTTAAATTAGAATATCAAATGTTTGATTATTTAGCCAACGATAAACACTAAAATCTCGCCTATCTGTGGTTAATATTCTGTTCTCCTTAATTGTTTCAGCTAACACTACTAACGAAGCATCGGCTAAGTCCATTGGCAAATCTCTATATTTTTGCATCAGTTCTTCAATGGGTTGGCAGTGCTTAGTTTTGAGGTTGAATACCTGTAGTTCTCCTGTGGAGATTTTATGAATAAAGGTTTTTGGGACATCTATTCCCACTCGTTTTTGTAGTAAGTAGCAAGTTTCAGTAACAACGCACCAGGTTGTAATAAATTGTTGATTGATTAATTTTTGGAATTGTTTTTTTGCTAATGGGTGAAGTGAGTCGTTTTTATTAGCAATGGCCAGCCAGAAACCAGTATCAACAATGATCATATTTTTGCTTAAGTTCACTTGTTAAATAGGTTTTATAGTTTTGCGAAAGGTCTGGTTCAGCTTCTATACAACCGATAAAGTCAGACCAATCTTCTGTTCCCTGCTCTTTCATTTCCTGTGGGTTGGGAGAATATCGTTTTTTGAGAATACCTACAAGTTCAAGAATAGTCTGTTGTGCGTCGAGGGGAAGGGACGCAATATCTTCTTCAATTGTTTCTAGGTTTATCATTGTCATTGTTTAAATGCGCGACAGCTTATTCTCATTGTAGCAAATTACTGAAACAATTAGGCTGAAACTAATTCAAATTTAACCTTGATTTTTAGGGCTGTAGCGATGAGATTTAGCAACAAAAAAGAGTTTCCTTCATAGTCAGCATTTTCTAAGGCTTCAATAATAGATTCATCAGTATTAATTAATTCTGCTAAAGCTTTTGTTGAAAGATGATGTGTTTCCTTAATCTTAAATATTTTTCTGGCTACTTCGTCATCAATACGAGCCTTTTCTAATTCTAATTGACGTTCTGGATTATTAGCATAATAACGTTGGTAAAGAATTTGTAAGCCATCGGCTGTCGTTTGGTGTGTATTCATATCAACTCCTGAAAATAGGTGTGTAATTCGGGATTTTTTTCAAATTTAGCTTTGTTTTTAATTGCTTGCTCGATTTCCAGTGGTAGAACTTCTTTTTCTTTAATTATACCATGAGAAATGACCACAGCTTTGTTTTTATAAAAGAAATAAAGAATTCTATAATTTATTCCTTTAAAATTAACTCTCAGTTCATAAATTTTGTCCCGCAAAAAGTCTGCTTCTGGTCTGCGTAATTCATATCCTAGTTCTGCCAGTCTTTGTAATTTGATAAAGCATTTGTTTTGAGCTTTGCCAGGAAGACTATCAAGCCATTCTATAATTGGTATATTACCTCTTTCATCTTGGTAAAAAATAAGTTGTATTTTTGGCATATTAAAGCTTTTATATATGTGAGTTTTCTAACAAATGATAAATTAAATAGTGTCAAGTATCGAGTTCTGTGAAAAGCTGATGTTTCCGTGAGCAAACCCCCTAAAATTAGACTTGATAAAAGACCTGAGATTGTTATATTCTACAGGTGACAAGCTTTTGCACGAAAGAGCCACGCCCCACGCACCAATTATATCATTCATTCTGCCTGAATATCAAACAGGAACTAGAAACCTGTTACTAGGGAGAGATTGCTAGGGGGGGATATTCGGTAGCAGTTAAATAATCATAATAAAAACCACAGAGGACACAGTAGCGGCTCTTGTCGGGTGCGTTAGTGATAGCGTAACACACCAATTTTCTTAAGATGCTGCGTTACGGCGCGGTAATAGTTTAATTATTAACAAATCTCCTTTAAATACTCGCAAACACGCACCCTACAAGCTACTAACAAGGCTCATTTTGACTCGTTGATTAAGGGCAGTGGCAATTTTTTGTAGCATTATTAGGGGATTGTCTTGATAGTCAGCGTCTTCTAGATCTTCAATAACGGATTGCTCAACATGGATTAGGTCGGCTAGTTGTTGTTGAGTTAATCCAGCATTCATACGAGCGTCATAAATCAATTGTGCGATTTCTGAGTTGAGGGATTCTAGGGCAATTTGTTCTTTGATTGTGGGATCGTCTGCAATCATTTGGTGAATGATTTTTACGGCATCTGTGGTTTTAGGCATTGTTTATTTCTCCTTGATAAGTATGAAGTTCTGGATTTTGTTTAAATTGTGCTTTTCTTTGGATAATTCTCTCGATGTCTTGTGAGGGAACCGCGGAAGTTTTTTTGATAAGAGCATGACCAATAATTGCTATATTTTGACCATGATAAAAATAGAGGATTCGATATTGTATGGTTCCCTGTTTGGCTCTAAGCTCCCAGATCTCATTTCTGAGATAATCAGCAGCAGGACGGCGCAGTTCATGGCCTTGTGCGGCAAGTTGTTCGATTTTGGTTATACATTTGGCAAATCCTTTTTTATCAGTTTTGAGTAATTTCTGAAGCCACTCAACAACGGGTGAGATGCCTTCTGCTTCTTGATAAAAGATGATTTTTGTCTTTGGCACGTTTCTTTTTAAATAGTATGCGATGAAAAATCAATAAATGCAATCAGGTGATGGTGATGGGTATCGAATTGCTGGATAGCTCATAACCTCGTTGAAAAGAATTATGCGATCGCCCTTTGTTTATCTCCTAAATTAAACTTAGAAATTCCGCGATAATAGACATCAACATCGTTAAGTATCGAGTTCTGTGAAAAGCTGATGTTTCCGTGAGCAAACCCCCTAAAATTAGACTTGATAAAAGACCTGAGATTGTTATATTCTACAGGTAACAAGCTTTTGCACGAGAGATCCACAACCCACGCACCAATTATATCATTCATTCTGCCTGAATATCAAACAGGAATTAGAAACCTGTTACTAGGGAGAGATTGCTACGGCGGGATATTCGGTAGCAGTTAAATAATCATAATAAAAACCACTCCAGACACAGTAGCGGCTCTTGTAGGGTGCGTTAGTGATAGCGTAACGCACCAATTTTCTTAAGATGGTGCGTTACGGCGCAATCATAATTTAATTATTAACAAATTTCCTTTAAGTACTCGCAAACACGCACCCTACAAGCTATCAAAAGAGTCAGGCTTATCCAAAGAATGGACGATTTTATGGATTGGATTAGGGAAAAAATCTATAAACTTCTCTTCTGTGTAAGAATCGACTAAAGATCAGTTCATCGTTAATAATTGCAACACCAATGCGATAATCTCCTATTTTGATACGATAAAAACCCTGATAACCTTTAAGCTTTTTGAGGTTTTTTATATCATCCAGTGTTTGAGCTAATTTGCATTCATTGACAACAGTTTTGATCTCAGATAATAGTTTTTGATCTTTAATTTTTCTTAAGTCTTTGGAAAATTTAGCTACAAATTGAATTTTCATTCAGCTTCTCCATTGAGAATAGCAAAAACTTCTTCTTCTGGAACAAATTCACCATTTAATCCTTCCATAATAGCATTAGCTAAACCAATATCTTCTAAGGCTTCGATAACAATTTCATAAAATAGTTCCCGTTTGTTTTGCATCATTTCAATGAGGATTTCGGTTAGGATTTCTTTGGTTTTTTCTTCGGTAATGATCGATGACATTGCGGTTAGTCCTTTGAATTATGAATTATGAATGGGGAGCGAGGTAACAGGTAACAAGCCAGAAAATCGGCGTACTTCATGACTTTGAATACCGCTATATATATTACAGGTTACAGTAACCCACCATGTCAAGTTGGCTGGTGCGTTACATTAATATTAACGCACCTTACGAGATCGGTGATCGCTGCTTGTTTGAGTTGATCGATGAGAGCATTATCATTCACAGATTCACTATGTAATAAAACTAGGTTCGTTGTCGAGGCTCTAGCCCGATTTTCCCCAGAAGTTGGCGAATTCAGCGCAACTACGAACCTTAACTTAACCTACAGATTACTACCTCAATTTTTTCAAAAAAATCGACCCGCCGCTAGGCGGGAAAAAGAGAAAAATTGAAAAAAGTAAAAAAGGGTAAAAAGGGAAAAAAAGGGGAAAAGGGTTACAGAGTCCTCCCAGCACCGCTCACCACCCGAAAACCGTTGTTGATGGTGTCGTCGCTGTCGCGGCGGTAGTAGGGGTTGCGGTAAGCGGAACGGCAGTCATAAGGAAAGTTGAACCAAGAACCGCCCCGCAGTATTCGATCATCATTATCATTTGTCAGCCAAGCACTGCCATCCCTTGGTGCATTCTCATAGTTATAGTGCCAATTGTCTTCGCACCACTCCCAAACATTGCCACTCATGTCATAAAGCCCCCAAGCATTTGGCTTTTTCTGACCAACAGGATGAGTTGTATACTGAGAATTTCCGTCATACCAAGCATAATCTCCTAACTGATTGGCATGATCACCAAAATAAAAGCGAGTGGTTGTCCCTGCACGACAGGCATATTCCCATTCCGCTTCTGTGGGGAGGCGATAGGTTTTTCCTGTTATTTGACTCAATTTTTGGCAAAAGGCTTGAGCATCATTCCAACTAACATTTTCTACCGGATTTTGGGGATTGTTTTGAAACTGAGAGGGATTTTTTCCCATTACTGCTTCATATTGTGCCTGAGTCACCGGATATTTGCCAATCGCAAAACTGTTTACTTTAACTAGATGTTGAGGCTTTTCAGACTTGTCAGCATTAAAATCACTGTCAGGAGATCCCATGAGAAATTGACCTGCTGGTAAGCCTACCATCTCCAGTGTTACTCCCTTGGGTAGTTTCTCTGTAAATGGAGTTAGATTTATCGGTTGAGGACGAAATTGAGTAATAGACTGACATGAAGAAACAACACTAGTGACACTCCCGGCTGTAACTAACCCCAACTGTTTTAAAACTTTACGGCGCGACCATCTTTTTGACATTTTTTCAAGCCTCCTAAATTTTTGAAGTAGGTGAACTATGGGAATCTTAAGAATTAGTAAAGTGTAGGGTGGATTAGGCGGTTACAAATCCGGTCAAAAAAGCAAAATTAACAATCCGCCGTAACGCATCAATTCTATCATTAATTCTACCTGAATATCAAACAGCAACTAGAAGCCTGTTCCCCGGCAGTGGAAGCTAGGGGTTGCTAACAGGGGGAACAGTGATGACAAAGCGGATAACAGTTCCGATAACTGCTGTTGCCAAGATGGTGATTAATGCCCAAATTTGGGCTTTCTGGGAGCCTTTAATCTCTTTTAAATCACCTTGTAAGGTGTTGAATTCTCCCTGTAATGCCTTGAGATCTCCCTTGACTTCGGCCTCGAATCTGACTTGAACAATCTTGATCTCTGTGACATCTTTCTGGAGCGCGTCTAGCTTCTGATTGGTCTCTTTAAGATTCTGATTAATCTGGTCTAGGATTTTTCCTAAATCGGTTTCGATGGTGGGGCCGCTCATGGGTTAGACTCCTAATTAAGTGGTGCTGTCGTTTCTGACTTAGATTTCAGTGTTTGAACAAATTGTAAAACTTTTTGTTGCTTTTCCAGTGTCAGTTCTCGCCATTGTTCAAGTAGTTCTTCTTCTTTACCCATAAATACCTCGCTCTTGAATTATAAATTGTTTGGTTTTGAGCAAGGCTCATTAATAAAAACCACTCCAGACACAGAGGACACAAAGATCATATCATTTTGGGTTTGCGGTGGACGTTGTAGAATAGAGAAAACCTACTACGCTGATAGATACCATGCCCTCTCCTGCTATTACCACGATCATCAAGATGGTTGAGTCTCTGCCTGATGAGCTTCAAGAGCATTTAGTAGAGTACGTTCGAGCTTATATTGCAGAAATTGAAGAAGAAAAACGATGGGATCAGTCTTTTAAACAGACGAAGAATAATCTAGTCGCAGCAGCTCGAAAAGCCAAAGAAGAGATTGCGGCAGGATTGTCCGCACCGATGGATTATGAGCAGCTATGAATTCCGCGACATTGCCTTCATTTTGGCAGAAGTATCGCGACTTGAAACCAGCAGTCAAAGCCGGAGCCAGAAAAGCATATCGGTTATGGGTAGAGAATCCGTTTCATCCGTCGTTACATTTTAAGTGTATTGACAGCGACGAAGATATTTGGTCAGTGCGTGTAACGAAGAGTCATCGAGCTTTGGGAGTGCTGTCAGGGGATACAGTGACCTGGTTTTGGATTGGCAATCATGATGAGTACGAAAAGTTTTATTCGTAAAACACAGGAACTACAAGCCTATTCCACCATAATGACATTGTTGATTTTCGTTGAGGATGTTGATGGTGATAACTTTAACAATCGTAGGCTGTGTTAGTCGAGCGCCTAACGGACGATAAACTAAATAGCATAGCGACTTTTTCTGGAATTATCAAAGTGAGCAAGCGTAATTTTTTTGGCGAGGAGAGAAGTTTTTTGCGGCAAAAAAACAGAACGTTGCCGGAAATATTCGCCAAAATATTGACGGTAGAGAGGACAACTGACTCGGCAAAACTTACCTTGTCGGTGAATCAGTCCGAGACTTTCTAGGTGAAAAGCGGCAATTAAATCAATTTCTATGTCTTTTTCTACCATCACCACCTTAGCAAAGATAGCCGCTAAATTGCCCTTTAAGTATTGCAGATGCCAAAGTAAACGTTTAAGATGGCCTGCAAAAATATTATTTTCCTCCCCGATAGAAGTAGCCAAAATGCTTTCTAGGGTACAATTACCCCGAGCAAGATAATAGCAAGCAAGACGAATTAAATAGGGATTCCCCCCTAGAAATATCCGTAATTTTTCAGAGTCAAAATTCTGATCTAATCCCTGTCTTTGACTTAATTCTCGTACTTGTGCGCTGGTAAAATTAGGCAATTCGATCGGTAAACCAAGACTAAAAGGAGATTGATAGGTATCTGAGGTTTTATCAAGCTCCTGTGCAGGGGAATAGGCCACAATTAAACGTAATTTTTGCCAGAGAGGTTTGTTTTTGCCTTCCTCGTGCCAGAGGTGCAGAATACTAAAAAATTCTTCCCCTAGCTGTGGATAGGGTAAAAGATATTCAAGATCATCAAAGGCAAGCACTAAAGGGTGATCGAGATGGGAGAGAATATGCTTTTCTAGATAGATTTTACAGTTAATTTTACCCCCTAAGAATTCATCCCAATCCTCTGGGAGATGATTGTCTAAATCTAACTGACGACTAATACTAACACAAAGCCAACGCAGACAGTGATTTAAATCTTGAAAAATTGATCTTTCTGCTAACCGAAAACTGAAATAAAGTGTATGGTATTGCTGTTGTTGTGCATGATTAATAATTCTGGCCATCAGGGAGGTTTTTCCCATTTTTCTGGGTGCGTTAATCCGGATCAGACTACCCCCGCGCAAGACCTCTTGATAACAAGTCTGTTCTAGATTGTTTCTGTTAATATAAAAGGGGGAATCGAGGGGGACTTGTCCCTCTGGTAACTCAGGCAATAGTTGAGGATTAATAGTATCAGTTTCTGGTAAGTTAGGACGATAATAATCGCTATTTTCTAAAGTTAAATTAAAAGCTTGAAAACAATGTTTAAGGGTTTGTTTATCCACTCCCGATTCACAAGCAAATACCTTCATCAGAGTATCTACCCCTAAAAGAGTTTTCTCGCTGAGGACTTCTAGGGTGAAGCGATAACCGCAATTATCCCGATATTCCGCTTCTTGTTTGGCAGTAAGTAATTTTTCTAGTCCCGTGGTGGTGAGGATAACCCCGCGTCTGCGGCGCTGTTTTTCCGGTTTTTCCATGATAGTTTTTCCCTGTCCTGAACTCAAACTCTGCACCTCTAGAGGTTTCGAGTTTCCTATAGACTTCTCCTCAACAGGGAAACAATCAATTCCGTAATTTTACTGGTTTAGCCATTGAGAAGCTAGGGACAATAACCAGAACACTTGTTTTCTTCTCCGTCTGAGTTATTTCTGGGATAGGGATAAATCTTAGCCTACTTGCTGACGATAGCTATTCATTTCTAGGCTATCTTCCCCATAAAGATCCTCAATGTGTTGATGACAGCAATCGATCGCAAATTGATCGAATTCTCCCGGTTCAATTTGATACATTTTGGCAAAAATATCGGGTTGAACACGACAAAATTCTGGTCTCTGGTCATAAATGGTACAGAGACGGGTTTGGCGATCAAAGTTTATACACCAACCATCTTCCCCCACCATGCTGAGATATTGACTTAATTGTGCGGGGGTAAGATATTCTTCTAAGTCAGGACGCTCATCGGGATTTAGTTGACAACAAGCTCCACAATTTTTAATACATTTCCAATTGGCCATATAACCAGTGTGCCGCGATAAATTAATCCTAGCACCTACTGACTAGCTTACTAGCAATTAGTCGCAATTTTGCCTTCCAGCAACAATTCCCCTCAATAGTTTTAATCTCAACCTGCGATCGGGATTAAAAGCTTGACGAGGCAAGGAGCGAATAAAATGGGCGTTGTAAGGGTCGAACTTACGGCATCCTGCTTGTAAGGCAGGCGCTCTACCACTGAGCTAAACGCCCGAATTAATTTCGTACTTTCTCAGCATAACACATATTTTCAAAAAAGTATATTATTTTTTTGAGCGAGTTAATTTTTTTCCGATGCCCTCTGGTCGAACTCACGATCGCATTACCCTAATTCTGCTGCCACCGATTGCGGGGGCGAGTTTTTTGGTCAGTGGCAGTGGTAAATTAACCCTGTTACTCTTGGCCAGTTATTTGTTTAGCGGATTCCTGTTTGGACCAGATCTGGACATCCACTCGGTACAGTACAAACGTTGGGGTTATCTGCGCTGGTTGTGGCTACCCTATCGTTCTATGATCCGTCATCGCGGTTGGTTATCCCACGGTTTATTGATCGGCACGGTCTTTCGGTTATTTTATCTGGGTAGTTTTCTTTTACTAGCGGCGATCATCATCATTCCCATCCTGCAAAGTTTCTGGGGTATAGACTGGGATTGGCGACTGTGGCCGCAGCAAGCGATCGCATTATGGCAACAGTATCCCCGGGTAGCGATCGCTATTTTCCTGGGTTTAGAATTAGGGGCGATGAGTCATAGTTGTAGTGATTGGATCGGATCTGCCTATAAACGTTCTCGAAAAGTGGCTCAAAAACCGGTAAAAAAGAAAAAACGTTAATAGTCCCCGTCCACAATTTCTAATTAGCCTTACTTTGATATTCTTGCCAAGTTTTCGGACTGATAAAGAGAGTTCCTTTTTCTTGCTGATCGGGAAACTGGATATAATTTTTCTCTAAATAATCCTTGAGTTTTGGTGATTGCAGAAATTGCTTTTCAAATCGATAGAGGAAAACTAAATCCGGCTGTCTTTTTTCGATGACTTCTAGGATAAAATCTCCATCAAGATTCTGATTGATAAATCTCTTTCTGGTGATGACAGCAGTTTCTGGGGGTGTTTTCAAGAAATATTGATATATGTAGTGAGGATTGTCGGTTAACAGGAGTTTATCGGAGTTTTTAAATTTTTCAAACACAGCTTCTGCTAAAAGAGGTTTATACTTTTTGTTAAATTGAACGTAGGCATTAATTGCAGGATCACGATTGGTAATTATTCTCAAGGTATTAAAGAGAAATTGACCAGAAAGGGAGAGAAAAATCAGCATTTTGAGAACTAATTCCTGGGTTATTTTTCGATTTTGCCTAAATTCTCCGAGGCTATCAGTAATTTTTAACTGTTCGACAAACAAGGCAATTATCCAAACGGCGGGAATAATTAAATGGATATAGTAATAGGGCCAAATTGGCGCGACTGTGGCAAATCTAAATAGATTAGAACCCAACCATATCAAGGGCGGTAAAAGTGCTATTATGTTGCGGGTAAAAACCATCGCTATAATAGCGATCGCTGTGACGATCAGATAAATTGGTTCGTGTTGTAGGGCGCTTTGTAAGAGAGTCCATAAGGTGAGATTTTCTTCACCGAAACTAGCTGCAACACTGACATGAGATTTAATAATATTTTCGTAGGAAAAAGGAAAAATAGTCAGGGAACCCAAGACAAAGACTAAAACAATAGCCCCTGACCAAATAACAATATCAATGATTCTTTTAATAAAACTATTCTGTTGATTGAGAAAAATAATTAAAGCTACAGTTGGGATAATAGTAATGCCCGAAAGTTTAATTTGCAGGGAAAAAACGAAAGCAATGGCACTGAGTAAATACAGCCCATACTTAAGCTTCCCCGTGGATTGAACGGCTTTAAAGATAATAAAAATACTTAAGATTGTAAAAAAAAGTGCGGGTAACTCCCGCAACATTGTCGTTGATAGGGTAATATACACTAGACAGGTTGAGAGAATAAATACCGACAAACAAGAGGCCAATATTCCGCAATTAACTCTCAGAATTAGATAAAAAATCCCTAACATAATTGTGGATAAACAAAGCACCATAATTCGCGCGGCATAGAGAGTAAATCCTGTCACGCTTAACCAACTATTTAGTAAAAGAGATAAACCCGATAAATGATCGTGCCAAACTTGTTCGTAGAGACGATAACCTTGTTTAGTGACGTAGGCAAGTACCATGGCCACCGCTTCATCAAAATTAAGGATATAGGGATAATGAAGCGGGACTTTCCAGAAAACGATTCCTAGGAAAAAAACTGCAATGGCAATTAATGCCATTAAATCAAAACGATAAGATTTCTTATTCATAACTTTTTCTGGACAAGAATTGCTGCGTATCTTATCACAGATCGAGACATCAGTTATGGATTAAAAAAGATACAAAAATTACTTTTCGGAACTACGCCCTAAATCTTTAGAACGTTGATAGGCCGCCACTACTGCCTCGATAATAGTCGATCGAAAAGAGCCTTTTTCTAATTGTCTCACCCCAGCAATCGTGGTTCCCCCCGGGCTAGTGACGCGATCCTTTAATTCCCCCGGATGTATGGCCGATTCTTTTAACAGGGTTGCCGTCCCTAAAACTGTTTCTATGGCCAATTGAGACGCAATTGATCGCGGTAATCCGGCCGCCACACCACCATCGCTTAAAGCTTCCACCATCAAGGCCACAAATGCCGGGCCCGATCCCGATAATCCCGTTACCGCGTCCATCAAAGCCTCGGGAACTTCCACCACCGAACCGACCGCAGCAAAAATATCTCTAGCTACGGCCAGATGTTCCGGTTCCGCATGACGACCGGCCGCCATCGCTGTAACCCCTTGTCCCACCGTGGCGGGGGTATTAGGCATCGTCCGGATGACGGGCCGATCGGGAAAGCCCATTTCTAGGCGATTGAGGGTAACTCCCGCTAAAATCGAGATAATTAGGGGTTTTTCGGGTATTCCCAGCAAGCTATTGACTACTTGCTCTAAAATTTGCGGTTTTACCGCTAAGATTAACACCTCGGTTGCTCTGGCGGCTTCCCGGTTATCCTCACTGACTTGTACTCCGTAGGTATTCACCCAAAAGTTGCGCCGTTGGGATTGGGGTTCACTAACCAACACCGCTTCCGGACTATAAATATTTTTTTTTAATAAACGGCTGAGAATGGCCTCGGCCATCACTCCACCGCCAATAATTCCTAAACGAATAGACACAGTATTTTTTAAAGTAAAAAGTAAAAAAGAGAGATTTAGCTATCCTACCAAGAAAAAACGCATCCTCTCGATAAATCGATCGATTTCTAGCTTCGACAAACCTGACGAGAGGACTATGGCAGGATTCATTGAGCTAATCGACTGCTTTCGGCTCCCCAAGCAGGTGCGGAGGAAACGGGACGAGCCATTTTCGGGTTATCAGCGATATCGTGAATAGTTCCGGAAAGGGTGCTAACTTTAACGCAGCTGGGGGTAAATAGGAAAATACTCTCACCGATGCGTTCTTGATGACCATCAATTGCATAAGTGCCACCGGCGACAAAATCCACGGCTCTTTGTGCTTCTTCGGGATCCATGACGTTGAGATTTAAAACCACCGATTTGCGTTCTCTCAGGGTTTGGATAACTTGGGGCATTTCCTCGAAGGAATGGGGCTCGATCACGACTACTTCTGCATTATTGTTGTTAATACCTGGCATACCGATCACGTTGCTTCTGTTGAGTCCCATAGATGTGGCTGTATTGAGATTTAAAGGTTCGCGTTGACGACGATTAAGGGGTTCTTCTTCTTCGTTTTGATCCTTCTCTTGGGGGGAAAACTGTTCCCAATTCATTTCTTCGTAGTCGGTTTCATCTTCGTCTTCTGGTTGTTCGGAGATACCGACAAAATCTTTGAGCTTGGTAAAAATGTTGTTCACAGTCTAATGTCCTTCAAAAGATTTTTTTGGGTGGTCTTGTCTAGAGTCGGGGTTATTTATTGGCCTTTAACAATTCTTGCTCTCATTTGGTACAGGGGAACTATTTTGTTAAGGGTTCGTCATTTTAGTCGTCTGGAGGCAGCGGTTAGTTCCCTCTTTTCAGTTATCAGGTATCAGGGGGAATAGTTTTCAGGGATTGGGAAAAAGTCCATTCCCCATTTCTAACCACCAGTTTCTAGACTGAACGTTGTAATTTTAAGATATATTGTCACGGATTATTAAATTTTCTAGAGGTTTTTTCTGTAAATTTACGCCGATGGTTCAGTAAATGCGATCACCAAAAATACCAGTTCCCACCCGGATCAAAGTGGCTCCGGCCTTGACGGCCAGGGGATAATCGTTAGACATCCCCATGGATAGATGGGGCAGGCATAAACTAGAGCTATTCTCGATTATTTGGGCTAAATCGCTGGTTTTTTCAAAGGCGGCTAACTTTTCCTCAGCCGATAATCCCTGGGGCAGAATTGTCATCAAACCTTGAATTTTTAGCTGTTGACAGTTGACTAAATCGGGAAGAGCTGCTAAGAGTTCGGCCTTGTCCCAACCGAACTTATCGGGATCGGGGACAACTTTCACCTGTAGCAAAACTTGGGGATTAATCTCTAATTCCCCGGCCAGGCGATCGAGTCTTTGGGCTAATTTTAAACTATCGAGGGAATGGATTAAATCAAAAGATTCTAGGACTTTGCGGGCTTTATTTGCCTGTAGATGCCCGATAAAGTGCCAAGAAATATCTGGGAGGTCTTTTAGTTCTTGCTGCTTCGAGATTGCTTCCTGTAGCTTACTTTCGGCAAAATCTCTCACTCCTGCTCGGTAAGCTTGACGGATATAATCGCTCGATACCTGTTTACTGACGGCAATCAGACGCGTGCCGGGGGGTAGGGTAAGACGGATGGACTCGATACGACTAGCGATCGTCATGAACTAGACTGAAAAGGTTTGTTGATAAGTTTGGTTGAGACTGTTAAATTCTTGCACATTACTGCCCCGGCGCAAATTTCGCAGCCGGTTTTCCACTAAAAGACGAGCATCGGAACGACTAATCGGATCGAACGAGACTTTTTTTGGTCCCACCGTCACCAGAAAAAAAAGACGTTGGGCATAAAGAGTGGTGAATAATTCCCGATGTTCTTCTAATAGACACACTCTGTATAATAGACCGAAAGTGGGATGATTGAGATAGGTTTCGTTACTCATTCAAGCGATCGCTAAAGGAAAAGGATTGAGCGAACTAGAAAATTTTTCCACAAAAAAATCAAGCGGATGGCTCAAAAACAATTGATTTTTCGGGTGTTTCCCCTAGCCTGATTTTACCAGAATCCTTCAACGACAACTAACGATGCCAGTCTATGTCATGATTTCCTGAGTTTTCACTTTTTCCCTGTTAACGTGGATACATTTCGGTGACAAGTTGTCACCACCAGAAATTAGCTCGGCTGCAAAAATCAAAGATTTTCCCTTAGCTGAGGAGACTAGGAGACAAGAGGATAAAAAAGACAATGGACAAGTATAATACCCATAAAAGCTAAGATTATCTCAAATTTATCTGGTTTTTTAGAAATTTTAACCCAATAGCGGCGATCGGTGAACTGAAAACTCACATCTGATCACTGATCACTGATAACTGATCACTGAATCGCTGATCAAATGCCCTAAGCTTGTATTAAGCCTTTTTTAACTTCAAATTCCTTTAACCTCAATCAATATGGATTTTTCTAGTCTTGTTGCCAGTCAGCTAAACGCCGGCGTTATCTGGCCCGAAGGAATCCTGATTATTACCCTGATGGTGATTTTAATCGGCGATTTAATCGTGGGACGGAGTGCCAGAAGTTGGCTGCCCTACGTTGCGATCGCTGGTCTGCTCGCTGCTGTGGTTGCTCTCTATTTTGCCTGGGACAATCCGAAACCAGTGGCCTTTTTAGGGGCTTTTGAGGGCGATAATCTCAGTATCGTCTTTAGGGCGATTATTGCTCTTTCTACCGCCTCCACAGTGCTGATGTCTATCCGTTATGTGGAACAAGCGGGAACCTCCCTAGCGGAATTCTTGGCCATTATGCTCACCGCAACCCTCGGGGGAATGTTCCTATCTGGCTCTAGTGAATTGGTGATGATCTTCATCTCCCTAGAAATGCTCAGTATTTCCTCCTATCTAATGACCGGTTACATGAAGCGGGATCCTCGATCGAACGAGGCTGCTTTAAAATACCTGTTAATTGGAGCTTCTAGTTCGGCGATTTTCCTCTATGGTGTTTCCCTTCTCTACGGTTTATCCGGAGGTGAAACCAGTTTAAGTGCCATTGCCCAAAAATTAACCGATGTTAACGGTGGTCAGTCCTTGGCCTTGGCGATCGCATTAGTTTTTGTGATTGCCGGTATCGCCTTCAAAATTTCGGCGGTTCCCTTTCACCAGTGGACCCCTGATGTGTACGAAGGTTCACCCACTCCCGTGGTCGCTTTCCTCTCGGTGGGTTCCAAAGCGGCGGGTTTTGCCCTAGCAATTCGCCTATTAGTGACGGTTTTCGGTCTAGTGAGCGAACAATGGCGGTTTATCTTTATCGCTCTAGCAATTTTGAGCATGATCCTCGGCAACGTGGTCGCCTTAGCCCAAACTAGCATGAAACGGATGTTAGCCTATTCCTCGATCGGTCAGGCGGGTTTTGTCATGATTGGTTTAACCGCCGGTACTGACGCGGGTTACTCTAGCATGATTTTCTATCTGTTAATTTACCTGTTCATGAACCTAGGGGCTTTTGCCTGTGTGATTCTCTTTGCTCTCAGAACTGGAACCGATCAGATCGCTGAGTATTCGGGACTCTACCAGAAAGATCCGCTGCTAACCCTCTGTTTAAGCATCTGTCTCCTCTCTTTGGGGGGAATTCCACCTCTAGCGGGCTTCTTTGGTAAGATTTATCTATTCTGGGCCGGTTGGCAAGCGGGACTTTATGCCCTCGTCCTCGTTGGTTTAGTCACCAGTGTGGCCTCGATTTACTACTATATCCGTGTGGTCAAAATGATGGTGGTCAAGGAACCCCAAGAGATGTCCGATGCGGTGAAAAATTACCCCGTTATCAATTGGACTCTTACCGGGATGCGTCCCCTACAGGTGGGTATTGTCCTCTCCCTAGTGGCGACTTCCCTGGCCGGTATCCTCTCCAATCCTCTCTTTACCCTAGCGACGGATTCCGTCACCACTACCCCCATCCTACAATCGGCGGCCCTGGCGACGCACATTTCCCGGGCGAATTGAGAATCCCTGTTGATTTATCCCAAGTATCCTAGTCCTGTCTTAAGGTTGGGATAAATCAACCACCTTATACCAAATCCGTTTTTAATAATGTGATTAACTCTCAATTTGTTCTAAAATAGACGCTAAAATATCTGTGGTTAATCCTTTAGCTTCTGCTTCATCACTAGCTTGATCCATAATTGGTGATAATCTTGCCGCTGCTTTTTGACGATATTTTTCTAATTCTAATTGAATAGTTTCAGTTAATTTGTTTTCTATGTTCCCTCGGTCATTGGGTTTAATTTTAGCGTAATATCTAGCAATTTCTAAAGGAACTTGAATAGTGATTTCTGTATTGCTATTCATGGTAAGTAGCTGGTTATAATTAAATTAAAAATCGATTTTAGGTTCGATCCCCCCTGCCCCCCTTGATAAGGGGGGTGTCTGATAATTTTTAACGCCTACCTACTTAATTGATTTTTTTTTTACTTTTAATAGACCTCTATTGTAGCACGAAATCACCATACTCATTGAATTTGACGATATTGATGTAAAAGTTGCCATTGGATCAAAAAAATCAATGAATAGGGCTTGCTGAAAAAGTACGGGCGAAGCATTCGGATAGAAAATCTACGGTTTCACCGATAGGTTATTGCCCGAATGCTTCGCCCCTACAGGACGCGGGCCGATGAAGACGCAAGGTTTTGAACCACGATTCTCTCAAAATCTTGCACCTGTGAGAGCAAAACAGGACACTAAAACCCTTACCTCGTCTATATTTCACATTTATTCAGCAAACCCTAAATAGAAACATGGACTAAAAATAAACCCCCCTCAACTGGCTAATTGAAGGGGCATTTATTGTATTTTTGGTGAGCAATTTAGCCGACTTTTGGGGTTTCTTTTTCGGCTGATTTGGATGGCTTTAGTTTGCGCTTGAGGGTTGAAGCTGCGCCTAGAGTACCGAGAACTCCAAGACCAAAGAGGGAGGCGGGTTCAGGTACTTGTTGTGCTGTTTGTGCTGTCCCAAAAGTTACGGGTAAAGATACTGAAGCTACAACCTCGGTGAAACCAGGTGAAGCGGTTGAACCTTCAAGATTCACAAGCTGAGAAGTGAAGGGGTCAAGGAAAGTACCGATTTCATACAACCTGTTGCCGAGCGGATTTCCTGAGTTCTGAAACCTTACTTTGGCCCGGTCAAAACCAGAAACGTTTGTATTAAAAGTTAACGTTGAAGATGTGGCATTAACCAAAAATTGCCCTGTTCCGAAAACACCAGAAGTGTTCGCAGCATCTAAAGTAAAAGTGTTACTATTAACCGTCAAGATAAGGTTAACGTTGCTAAAGGGATTGGGAGTACCAGTTGAGTTGATAGTATAGCTACCTATTGGCACATCTACGGTTCCCACTAAAGAAGCGTTATCACTACCATTACTCCAACTGCGGTTAACAGTAAAAGTAACGGCCTTTGCTGCCACAGGAGTGAGCATAGCAGCGAGAGAAGTTGCGCCAGCTAAAGCTAGGGTGGGAATTAATCGGTTTTTAATCATCTTGATTGAGCAAACGGGTGAATAGATGGAACTATCGTCTTCCTCGCAGCTTGGTCAAGCAACACCTTAACCCAACGCCAAAGGCGGACAACAAAACAATACACATTCCCCCCCCACAACTGTATTAAAAGCTACAATTTAATAATTCTTTATATTCTTCTCCCCGACTAGGGACTGATACTAAATTCGTTGAGTATAGGCTACATATCAGGACAGGCAAAAGTGGTAATAGATAATCAGTGTTTAATAACCAGATTTAGTATTAAGTAAGTGGTTATAATTAAATTGATTGTCTTTGATCCCCCCTTAATCCCCCCTTAATCCCCCCTTGAAGGGGGGTGTCTGATGATTTTTAACGCCTACCTACTTAAGACTTGTTCTAAGCTTAACCTGCTTTTTGCTTTACTCAAATTGGCCAAGTAAAAGACTCATTTCGTTAACAACATTCTCACTTGCCTTTAACGCTTCTTTTCTAATTGCTTGAATTTCGGTCATACTTTTTGCGATTCTCTGCTGTTCAGATTTGGGTGGAATAGGCACTAAAACTTTAGACAAATCATCTACTAAAATAGTAGGAATGGCATGACCTGTCATATACCTTTTAATCTGACGCAAAAAAAAGTCTGTTCGCATATATACTAATAAAAACAAAGGCTCGACTCCCTGAATATTTCTTAATACTGAAAATCCATTTGAGCAAATTGCCCCGTCTTCATCTTCTGTGATTAGGGCTGTTGCTTGGCGTGGTGTTCCCGTGCTTGCTCCTGAAATTGCTGTAATAATATCACCTTTGTACAATCTATAAGTTGCACGAGATGGGGCCTCATGTGCCTTGATTATTTGTTGGGAAACAACTTGCATTGTACGGTAATCAACATCGGAAATAGCGATATATCTAATTTCACTATCCCTGGCTAAACGAAAATCAGCTGAATCTCTCAAAATATCGGCAATTTCACCTAAAGGTTTCGCTCCAATAGATTTCAGATGTTCTAATAATTTTTGGTCATTGGGTAAATAATGTTCGGCATCCAGTCTCGAATTGAGCAGTGTGTTTTTAACTGTATAAATACAATCGCTGTTTTGTGCAAATTCGCCATTGATAAATGACCTAAAAGAGTGAGAAATATCATCTATATCATCGTCAACTATTGGCAAACCTGATTTTGTTCGGGCTATAACTCCCGACTCGTTGCGCTTATATATTGTTTGTCCTTTAACGTCATAGCCTATTTTTTTGATTTGTGCCATAAAACAAGAATCATTGTTTGCTGGTAATTTTTGAACTACTAAAAGTGATGTCTTGATTCCTGTACCGTATGGCACGAATGCTTCCGACGGTATGGAAACAACCCCTAATATTTTTGTTTGGGAGCGCAACCAATACCGAATCGGTCCATTAGAGATATTTTGTAATAAACCATCGGGCAGAATAATCGCCATGCGCCCACCTACCCGCAATAATTTTATAGATTTCTCAATAAATAAAATATCGGGCGACTGACCCGCTAAAATGGTTGGGGAAACTTCCCAACTATTGGACGCTGATTTATGCCATTTCCGGGCAAGAAGATATGATTTAAGAATTGTCTGGTCTTCTACTTTGCCTTTATTTCCGAAAGGAGGATTGGTCAAGATAACATCAAAAGAATTATTTAATTTTTCATCTTCGATAAGCGCATTAGTGCAGATAATTTCTGCACCTGTGCCACCTTCAAAAACTAAACGAATCATTCCGGAAAGGGCGACATCGGGATTAAATTCAATTCCTGTAATACTTTCTTGCACAAAACTTGCTATATTGAACTCTGGATTATTTTGTCGAACATGGTTGATTGCTTGAATTAAAAAACCACCACTTCCGCAAGCAGGATCTATAATTTTTTCGTTTGGTTTGGGGTCTATCATTTCAACCGCAAGGCGGACAATTGGATGAGGGGTAAAAAATTCTCCCCTATCTCCACGCTGGTGTCTATTTACAAAAGTCTGGAAGGCTTCCCCTTTTATATCCCCAGATGTTTTAGTTAAATTAATGTACTGTAACCTGCCTACAATATAAGCAAGAGTCAAAGGTTTTAACTTGAATGTGTCATCGGTGAAAAATCCCCGATAATGATTCTTGATGGAGGTAAATAATTGACTAAGACGCGACATAAATTCATCGGACTTATTGGCGACGATGGCTTTATATTCACTTGCTGTAACGCCAAAATTTACAGATTGCTTGGCAGATTTTTCATCATGAAGTTTGATGATGATTAGTTTAACCATCTCGTGAAAAATCTTGTCTTTGAGCATTCCTTCGTTGGCGTAAATATAATTATGGCACTCTTCAAAAACTGCTGCAAGATTGTTAGAAGGTCTTAATTCCTGAATTTGGGGGAGTTTTTCAGGTAAAAGGCTGTCTTCAGAAAATAACAATCCTTGCTCTTTCATTTTTCCAGTTTGATTTGACCGTTTTCCGTTGCGAGTTGTTGAATAGATAAACTATTTTTAGCCTCGACTGCATTCCTAGCAAACCAGTCTTTTAGTGGACAGAGATCATCGCCATCTTGATTAAACAAGAACTTGCTCCTGTAGCTAATTATAGAATATAAATTAGAGTATGTCAAGAGATAAAAAATTCAGTTTAATGTTAACCAAAGTGAGTAAAAAAAGCTTAGAGATTGTTTATGACAGAAATTCGGAGCATCTTTCAATTTGACAAAGCCAAGTGTAGGGCTAATTCCAGAATTAGCGCCAATTGTAGGGCTAATTCATGAATTAGCCCTACAGCTATTGACAACGCCAAATTCAACCTTTTGATCAGGTGGAAGCGCTCACCTGATTTATTTTTAGCTAAACATTAAAACGGAATAGTAAAACATCACCCTCTTGAACAATGTATTCCTTGCCTTCACTTCTGACTAAACCTTTTTCTTTGGCTGCGCTCATCGTGCCACTATTAACTAAATCCTGATAAGACACGGTTTCTGCACGAATAAAACCCCGTTCAAAATCCGAGTGAATAACTCCGGCTGCCTGGGGTGCTTTCATACCGGCAATAATCGTCCATGCGCGGGTTTCTTGGGGACCGGTGGTGAGATAGGTACGCAGTCCTAATAACTCGTAGGTAGCTTGAATTAAAGATTTTAATCCCCCTTCTTCTACTCCTAAAGAACCAAGAAAATCTTTTCTTTCTTCCTCCGACAATTCCACTAATTCCGATTCCACTTGAGCAGAAACGATCACAACTTTGGCCTGTTCCTGTTGGGCAATTTGACGGACACTTTCTACCCAATCATTACCCGTGGCCAGATCATCTTCGCTAACATTAGCGGCATAAATAATCGGTTTCCGACTCAATAAACCGAGATTTTTAATTAATTCTTCTTCCTCTTTGTTTAAATCCACTTTTCGCGCCGAAATACCGTCATTAAGACAAATTAGGATTTTTTCAAGGATAGCTAATTCTTCGGCGGCTTCCTTGCTATTTTTCGCCTGCTTGCGTAAACGTTCCACCCGCTTCTCCACCTGTCCCAAATCCGCCAGAGCTAACTCTAGATTAATCACCTCGATATCCCGGGCCGGATCCACAGAACCGGAAACATGAATAATATCATCATTATCAAAACAGCGCACCACATGAACGATCGCGTCCACTTCCCGGATATTCGCCAAAAATTGATTACCCAATCCTTCCCCGCGACTCGCACCCTTGACTAATCCGGCGATATCGACAAATTCAATCCGCGTCGGCACGATTTTCTCAGAATTAGAGATTTTAGCCAAAACCTCCAGACGTTCATCGGGGACGGATACCACACCCACATTCGGTTCAATGGTACAAAAGGGGAAATTAGCGGCCTCGGCCTTGGCATTAGCCACCAGAGCGTTAAATAGGGTGGATTTTCCCACATTTGGCAGTCCCACGATTCCAGCTTTTAACATAAAAATTGCTTGATAAACATCATCCCGACCTCTCACTATATCAGGCTGCCTCTCGTTTTTGTAAATCCAGTTGATGAGAAAAACTCTCGATAGTCAACAGCTTAGTTAACATTTATTCAAGTTCCTTAACTAAAAGTAGGCGAGATTTTACAAGAGATTGCGAGAATGGGATGTAATGCTTGAGACTGAGTTAGGGTGAAGAGTAGGAAAGAATACACCTGTAGCACTGGGCAAAATTATGGCAAGACAGGCCTTTCACTTCTAAATACGTCCTGAGAGTAATTTTCAGTGCTATGACAGTATATTTCCTAGGGCGATCGAGTGTAAATATCGTCCAATCGCCACAACTAATCACTAAATCATTGTTGGGGGTATCTGTATGAATCAAAGTATCGGAGCAAACACCCGTAATGTGGCCCTTGTCGGCCCCTACTCCAGTGGAAAAACCTCCTTACTGGAAAGTTTACTTTTCGTAACAGGAGCGATCACCAGAAAAGGCAAAATCAGCGATCGCAACACCGTCGCTGATAGTTCCACCCAAGCGCGGGATCGACAGATGAGTGTAGAAGTTTCCGTTGCCCATAGTCAATACCAAGACCTAAATTTTACCTTTCTCGATTGCCCCGGTTCGATCGAATTTGCCAGTGAAACCTATAATGCCCTCGTCGGGGCCGGTGCTGCTATTATCGTTTGTGAACCGGTGGTCGATCGAGTTCTCACCCTGGCTCCCTTGCTAAAATTCCTCGATGATTGGGAAATTCCGCATCTAATCTTCATCAACAAGATGGATCGCTGTAATAGTCACTTTAACGAAGTCCTACAAGCTCTCAAATCCGTTTCTAGTCGTCCCCTCGTTCCCCAGCAATATCCTATCCGTCAGAACAACGAAATTATCGGATTCATCGATTTAATCAACGAACAGGCTTATCATTACCATGCTAACAGTCCCGCCGATCCTGTCGCTTTACCCGACCACCTCAAGGAAGAAGAACAGATTGCTCGACAAGAAATGCTGGAAACGATCGCCGAATTTGACGATCATCTTTTAGAAGAACTCCTCGAAGATATTAACCCCTCCCGGGAAGAAATTCTCCAAGACTTAAAACAAGAACTGGGAGCCGATCAGATAGTACCCGTGTTCTTCGGTATGGCGGAACGGGACTATGGTGTGCGTCATCTCCTCACCGCTTTAGTGGAAGAAGCACCGGCCCCGACAATTACCGCCAATCGTCGCGGTCTCGATCCCAGTGCGGATGGGGATGCAGTGGTACAAATCCTCAAAACCTATTTTACTCCCCAGGGCGGTCGCCTCTCCCTAGGGCGAATCTGGCAGGGAACCCTTAACGATGGCATGGCCTTGAACGGTGTGCGGATTGGTGGTATCTATCGTCTCATGGGACAACAACAACAACCCCTACAGCAGGCCCAAGCGGGGGAAATTATCGCTCTCGGTCGTTTGGAGGGAATCGCCACCGGAGACGTGGTTAGCAGCGGCAGTCAAAAACCCGATCTTCCCAGAGGATTACAGCTTAAACCCGTCTTTGCTCTCGCTATTGCCGCCGCAAATCGCAAGGATGAAGTTAAATTAAGTTCAGCTTTGACAAAACTGATCGAAGAAGATCCTTCCCTCTACTGGGAACAACACGGTGATACTAAAGAAGTGATTCTCTGGGGACAGGGAGAAATTCATCTGCAAGTGGCCCTCGATCGCCTAGCGCGCAAGTATAATCTACCGATGACCACCCATTTACCCCAAGTCCCCTACAAGGAAACGATCAAGGCCAGCACCAAATCCCACGGACGTTATAAACACCAAACCGGCGGCCACGGTGCTTTTGGTGATGTGTACCTGGATATTAAACCCCTGGCCCGGGGGGAAGGTTTCCACTTCCATGAAAGCATTGTCGGTGGTGTTGTCCCGAAACAGTATATCCCCGGGGTGGAAACGGGAGTGCGGGAATATCTCGGTCATGGTCCTTTGGGTTTTCCCGTGGTGGATATTGATGTTACTCTCACCGATGGTTCCTATCACAGTGTCGATAGTTCCGAACAAGCTTTTAAACAAGCGGCCCGTCTAGCAATGACGGAGGGACTGCCTAAATGTCATCCGGTCTTATTAGAACCAATTCTATCGGTGACGGTTCTCGCTCCCTCAGAATACACCGCCAAGGTTTTACAGTTAATCAGTGGTAAACGCGGTCAAATTCAGGGTTTTGAAGCTTCTGCGGAGTGGAAAGGTTGGGATCAGGTAACGGCCTATCTACCCCAAGCGGAAATGCACGATTTTATCGTTGATTTGCGTTCTTTGACTATGGGTGTCGGTTTTTTCCAGTGGGATGAGGATCACCTGCAAGAAGTGCCGGATAAACTGCGCGATGCGGTTTTAGCTATGCAAGGTAACGGTAACAAGTAGGCGATTTCGCCTCTGGTGTGGTCTATTGAGAAAAGGGAGGGTCTCCCTCCCTTCCCTGATGGGTTACACAAGAGGTAGAACCTCTGGAAATGCGTTACAAGGGAGACCCTTGCAACGAGGGATTGAAAACTTTTCTGAGTTTTCTTCGGCTATTTATGGATGTCTGAATGATGCCCATCTGAAACATAAAAAAGAACTTGATTTTTTGCTCACTCTCCGATTTCAGAAGTTTAATAAATCTCAGATTATGAACGTCTAAAGTATAGTTCATTCTAGAGCGAAAACAATTAACAAAAATCGCAGCAATGTTTTTCTCTATAGGGGTTTCATCTCTTATAATCCTGTCTGTTGCATAAGACAAACCGAAGAACCATTTTTACGAGGAGTTCCTCTCCGTCTTTTATTAGGGGAATGCCTGGCTCCTGGGGGAATTTAAGGGCTTGTTGGCAGTAGTTGAGAGCGCAATCGCGGTCTTGAGAATTGTCCATCATATTTGAACGTTAAGCGACAGCAAAGCCTGTATAGGGTCTAATTTCAGGGGATTTAAAGGCTAAAATAATCTGGTTTTGAGGGATTCCTGCGGCTACTAATTCATCGGCAATACCATCCTCAGTTCCGTCGTGTTGAATCCAAATTTTTTGATCAATAATATCAATATGTAATAGGGTTCCGTAGATTCGATAACCATTTTGCCAACCTGTTTCAACCAATAAATAGCGATCGCGGGTTTGATCTAGGACTAATTCGATTTGGATTTGGCGATCGGTGTCGAGGAAGTCGGCATAATCTTGGAATGTTTTTTCAATAATTTGCCGATATTGGGCAATTAAGGAATCCATCGTACAATTACCTCCTGGTTGGGATCGAAACTAAATAACTGAATAATACCATCTTCAATTAAGGTTTGACCTGCTTCTTCTTCAAATACTGTTTTGCAGGTGTTTTCGCTAACAGCCAAAAATAGTTTATGTTCGGGATAATAACGCTTTAGGAGATGGGTATAAACGACAAATTGACCAACTGCTTCTTCAAGGTCTTTCATATCAGAAGGACGAGTAAAGCTCTTAACTTCAATGGCTATTTTTTCTGTTCCTTTTTCTGCGGCTAATAGTCTTTCTGCTCCCAAATCAACAAATAGGTTTTTACCTCTTGCTAAACGAATCCGTAGGGGGTCATGGGTAATTGTCCAGCCGTCTTTGATTAGGGCGTGTTTTACACAATCATGGAAAATATCTTTGGCAGGCATTTTCATGCTGTTCTATATAAACTCTATACTTTGCACGGCTACAACTTGCATTTTTTACTCAAGGACAATAATATAGTTTAAGAGTCATAATTAGAAGCAAAGCACTCATTAAAAACATGATTAACCTAGAATTCACGGAAGAAGAAAAGAACTCACTGTATT
>NZ_JADBVE010000404.1:0-5747 GCF_020245285.1 Microcystis sp. M31BS1 | reverse complement strand
ATTATTCCTCCCATCGAGAGCTATTCTGAATTGTAAGTTATAACTATTATAATCTCATTTCTCTTTGTGATCAAGTTGAAGATTTTCTAGTTTTTGACTGCTATAAGTATTAATACTCATTGCATAAGTGAGATGCTCCCATATAAATCTCTCCTTTTAACTCTCAAAAAGTGTCATCTATAATATTTTTAGCCGACAAGTTCTTGGGCTTTCTGAGAAAGAACCTCATCCATCCAAGCATTGATACTTTTACCTTTTTTAGTTGCTGCTAAATAGATTTTACGATGAATTTCGGGGGTTGTTTGATAAGGTAGCTTTCCTGAAAAAGGTTGATCGGGTTCTTCTCCTAATTCTTGGCAAAATTCTAGATAGTCATCAACAGATTCATGAAAACACTGTACAGCTTCTTCAATAGTTTTGCCGTGAAAAGTAATCACATCTTTAATGTCAATGACGATTCCAGAGATCAGATTATCGTCAAAGTCAATTTCAAATTTACCTGTATATCCTTTATAAGTTGTGGTGTACATAGTTTTTGTTTCTCTCAATAAATAATCAATAATTGAGGCAATTAAATGATATTAGCATTTTCTAAAAAGAGGCTTATATCCTTGTCTTAATTGCATTCAGAACTCGCTGTTGCTTTTTGTTCATTGAGTAAGGTTCAGTAACTTTTTTTCGTATTATATCAGTATTTTTAGAAAAAGGAAGACTCTCTACGGTATTATTTAATCTATCAATAGGATTGGTTTGAACCCTTTACTTGTAAAATCGTGCTTCGCTGTTCTATACTGGCGGAACCTGTCATCTCCAGGGTTCCTTCCAGCCGACATTTTAGGTAAAGTTCCAATATGAAAGATCGAGCCAATTCCCTGTATGAATCCGACTTCTACGGGTGGACAGAGCTACAAGCGAAAGCTCTAGCCAACCGACAGGTAGAAGCTCTGGACTGGCAAAACTTACGGGAGGAAATCATTTCCTTGGGTAAACAAGAATATCGAGAACTGGTGAGCCGTCTAACCGTTTTGGTAGGACATCTTCTCAAATGGGAATATCAGCCGGATAAACGTTCTCGTAGCTGGTTTTTGACGATTAGAGAACAGAGACGAGGGATCAGACGGCATCTAGAGGGTAATCCTAGTTTAAAATCCCGGATACCGACGGCTTTATCTGATGCTTTCGAGGCCGGAGTGGATTTGGCTTTGCGGGACACGGATTTACCGATACGGACTTTTCCCTCTCACTCTCCCTTCACCTTCGAGGACATCATGTCCGACCATTTCCTCTGCGATACGAGTCAGGATTGGTCGTAAATTTAACGGTTATACCGCCTCGACGGGTATCTGTATCTCAACAAGTAATTTAAATACGCGGGCAGCTGATTCTTTTTTCACTCTCTCCCCTCAATAATTTTAATTTCTTCCTCGCTTAATCCATAGAGTTTATAAACAATTAGATCGATCAATTCGTCGGTGGCGCTTAATTGTTGTTTTAGGGGCAAAAGTTTATCGAGACTGGTTTGATATTCTTTTTCTAAGGTTTCCTGTATTTGACGATCTAACAAGTTAACGCTAATTTTCTTTTTGTTCTTTTTCAGTATCTCCCACAGTTGATCCAAGCTAAGATGAGGTTCGCTTTTTTGGTAGTCACCGAGATAGTTTTGGATTTTTGATTTGTTGGTTAAATTATCGATCGCACTGCCGATTATTCTCTCTAAATATCTCAAAAAGCCTTTGATTTCTTTTTGTTTTTCCCGATTTATCTCGATCATTTGTTCTGCTAAGTATGCCAGAATATCATGGACTATATCGGTTTCCTCTCTCCTAATATATTCCTCGATTTCTTTTAATATCTCTTGCTTTTCTTGATAACTTTTGATAAGTTTCTCTAAGCAATGTTGACGGCGATCGCTTTTAGTGTTAAAAGATATTTTAGGAATAAAAATTACGTTTAGCTCGTAGGCATTAATATGATTAGTCGTACTTGTAAGGCTGAATCTCCATTCCGATAATTTTGAATTTAAAAAAGCTAGAACTGTTTCTAGTTTATATTGTGTATCTACAATATAACCAACTGTGTCAGAACAAAAAAATCCCTCTTGAATAGTTGTTGCTATTATCCGTCGATAATTATCGATTGCTGCACCTCTTTGATAGGCGATTCTTCTCTTTAAATGATCGTATGCTTTAACTTCTTTATTTGTACCACGTTTTTCAAGGAATTTTGTTTTATTTAAATACACTGGGTTTCCTTGTTTTGGCTTTTCGTAAAACTCATAACGACCTATATGCGCTCCACGAAGAACTATTTCACCTGGAGGATCATCTGATATAAATTCTTTGAATTGCTGATTGAACATAATCTCTCCAGGAGTCGGATAACCAATGGTTTTAAATAAAACACATCTAGGATTTTCACATAGGTTTAATAACAATTTCCAAGACTCCTGATTGACTGTTGGTATAGATAAATTATCAGGATCAAATTTATCGATTTTTTCAGCATTAGCATAATATCGACGAGAATGTTCTAGAATATCTTTGCCCTCATGAGTTCTCATCAAGAAATCTAGCGGTAATATGCCATTAAAAAGAACATACACACAAGTGGATAATTTTGCTTCACGAAAAACCCGATTATTGGGGTCATCTTTTTGCGGAAAAGCTTCAATACATATCAAACTGGTTTTTTGTAAAAGCTTACGTCTTAACTCAAATGTAAAACGATCACCTAGCAGTGACATAGGAACAATAAAGCTATGATAGCCATTTTTCTTGGCGAGATTTATAGCTTTGGCAATAAATAAACGATATAAGTTAACTCTAAATGCTCTAGCTTCTTTATAAATTTCTGTATTATCTATAAATTGTTTTTCGTCAATTACTCTACCGAGAGCGGATTCTGACAATTCATCATAAGGAGGATTACCAATTACTGCATCAAAACCGGGGTTATCCTTCCAAGAAGCGGAATCAAGATCGATAAAAACTTCAGGAAATTCCAGATCCCAATGAAAAAAGCGCTTACTTTTATATAAACTAGCTGCTTGGTCTAAAATTCCTTGATCTGATCGGGGTAACTTATCCCAATTAATTGCCGATATATTACCACCGTAGCGCTGCAAAAACTCGATAGCAGCTTTAACCCCAAAAAAGCGAGAGAGGAAAACATCTAATAAACGCTTGTAGGGTTTAGCTTGACTATCAAAATCACGGAATAACTGTTCACTTGCTTCCACTTCAGCAAAAGTCGCATCGCTGAGGGTACTAATTCCCCGCATAATTTCTGCTGCCCGAAGTAACCCGACAAAAGGGCCAGTTAAAAGAGTTAATTGACCACTTTCTTCCTCGATCATAGCGGCTTCTGCGTCCTTGGCGGTAGTTCCGATCAGAGAGTTCCCACAACGTAAATGATGATCCAAAAAACTCAAAGGTGCGCCCACTGTGAAAGAATGTAACCAGAGACTAACCTTGGCCAATTCTACAGCCATCGGATTGATATCCACCCCATAAATACAGCGCTTCATCACCACTCTCTGTAATAATTGCGTTGGTTCAAGGGTGGGAGAATCGAGAATAATTCCCTGTTGTCGGAGATTGTCGATAATGTTTTGTCGGGTGGTTTCCAACATGGTTAAAACGGGATTATCTTCGGGATAAAGATTGAGAATCTGGATTAACTCATCGGTGAGATAGTCCACTGCTTCCACTAAAAAATGTCCGCTTCCCATGGCGGGGTCACAGAGTTTAAGATCAAGTAAGGTAGTGATCGCTTTTTTTTCTAAGCGTTGTAGCTCTTTTTCTAATCCCTGCTGACTGAGATTTCCTAAACGTCTATCGCTGCTTTCTTGTCTTCGGGTGGCGATTTCTGTCATCACATCCCCGAACTGTCGCGCTCTTTGCTCTAAAATTGGTTTGAGGGTATGACTGACAATATATTTAACAATATAATCGGGAGTGTAATAGGAACCGGTGGCTTTTCTTTCTCCCCGATCATTTTCCAGATGCACCGATTCCCCCTCAATCACGATGCGATATTCCAGTAATCCTTCGTAAATTGATCCTAACTGTCGCACACCTAAAAAACTATAGTCGATCGGCTGTCCCTCAAAACGTGCTAACTTGTCTAGGATGGGCGCTAAAACCGCATCGGATAACTTGTATTGACCGAGAAAACAATTCACCCGGCCTTCTTCCATGTCAAATAAACCCCCGTTGTAACGAGGTACGGCTAAATTAGCATCCCCTCGATCGACAATGCGAAATAAACTGAGGAGAGCATCGTATATTCCCGTCGAGGTGCCACTAAAGACCTGCTGACGATCGATTTTAACGGCAATTTCTCGCGTCTTTTGCAATAAGCTGTAATCGCGATAGTCTCCCCTCACCGGCAGCAAGTCCCGCGCTTCTGCATAAAGAAGAAATAATAATTTATACAGCAGGGATAAACTTGCCTCATACAATAAATCTGGCTGTATGTCTGTATTTAATGATACAAAACCCTTAGAAATATCGGGAAAAATGCGATCGAAGACTAACTCTTTTAACTCGTTACCCACTCTGGTGGCATAGGTGGTACTTCCCTCCCGGATCCGTTCAAGGAAATTCTGACCGTGAATATCCTTAATAAAAGCCTCTTGACGGAAAAATAACCAGAAATACCGAAATTTTTGCCGGTCTCCCCCTTCTAATAGTTCCATCAAGTCCACTGGATAAAATTCCGTGGCTGTGGAGGACGCTTGACGGTAATATAAGCGCCATTCTCGACCATTGGTGAGAATCCCCCAATCTACTCCCGTCCCCGTCAGATAATTGGTGATCTGAAAGGAAGGATTACTATTTTTCCAGATATCTCGCTGATCGTTCTTAGAAACGTCACTAAGAGAACGTTGCCAGTATTTGGCCTCAGCGATCGCTAAAACTTGACTATAAAAGGCTCTTTCATTATTCTGGAGAGCATAGGCTTGATAACGGTCATTTTCTGTGGCAAATAGGGCATAATCTGGCCTTTCTGACCTTCCTTTTCCCCTACTGCTTACCTGCGGTATATAACTAAAACCGAGAATTTCTAGAATCGGTTGTATTAATTCTGCTTCCGTTTGCGCTTCGTTAAGAGTCGGCAAAATCGCCTTTTTTTGTTGATAAAGACTCTCTAAGCGGGAAAATGCCACGGATACATCCTCTTGCCATTCCGGAGAATCCGGCAGCCGATGCTCAAGATAGTGTTGAGAAAAAAGCGGTTTATTGCTTGCTTGTCCTGACATGGGCAATTATCCTAGCATTGAGGGTATCTAGCCTAAAAATGAAGGGTTCGCAGGCAGGCACGGATTCCCATTATACAAAAAGTATATGTCAAGTCTCCGATTTTGTCAAGAGTTTTGGCCAAAAAAAATCGCCAAGACTTACCACAGCCGTAGGTATATTGACATCCTCGCCGCCGTAAAACGGACGGCGATTCCTCACCACGCCACTTTTTTAGGGTGGTCGCGTCAACGGGGTTGACGCTTCACCGAAAAACGCTTAATTGCTTAAGTCTGACTCTTTCGACCCGTCCGTTTTGAGTGTCCGAATGCCCTCCGGCCACTTTGAACAAGTCGAAAAAATCTAATGTTCAACCTTATTTCCTAGAAAGTTTTACTCGTTCAAGGCCGAATTTGAATTCTTTTCTGAACAAAACCCCCTACTATCTGTTGTCAAGGTTCAGTTTTTAGCTTGGTTATCGCTTTTTCCATTGTAGCTTAAAGCCGT
>NZ_JADBVE010000403.1:0-11098 GCF_020245285.1 Microcystis sp. M31BS1 | reverse complement strand
TTTTGGGGGGTTCTACCCCCCAAACCCCCCGTTGGGGGCGTGGCGCCGCCCCCAAACCCCCCGCGCATTAGTTTTTCGGTGGGATGCTTACAGGCAGCTGCTGATATATCTGTAATAATTTAAAAGTCACTGATAATTGCTGATTATCGGTGTTCCTGCAAATGTGGGATGCACCCATCGATAAGTACCTAACTTACCCACTGATAAACTGATAACTGATAACTGATAACTGATAACTGATAACTGATAACTGATAACTGATAACTGATAACTGATAATACTGTGTTCTCACTCCCCCAAACCAGTCAAAGACAAAAAGAAATCCTTGAGATAGTTCTCGGCAACGGTTGGGACTATATGCGCGGGGTTTTAACCCTAGGAAAAACAGAAAATCCCCAGATTCCTACCCCAGAAGTTCTCAAAAAAATCCTCGTGGAATTGGGGCCTTTTTATGTCAAATTGGGACAGTTACTTAGTACCCGTCCCGATCTGCTACCTGCTAATTATATCGAGGCTTTAACTGCCCTACAAGCGCAAGTTCCTCCCGTTGCTTGGACGGATATAGAAATAGTCATCACCGAACAGTTAGCCAAACCGATCGAAGAGGTATTTAAGTATATTAATCCCCAACCGATCGCCGCAGGATCAATCGGGCAAATTCATCGGGCAACTTTATTATCTGGGGAGGAAGTAGCGATTAAAGTCTTGCGTCCTGGAATCGAAAAAATTGTCGCCCAAGATAGTGCCTTAATTAAGGGAATTGCTGATTTAGTTGCCCTAACAGAATTTGGTCAAAGTTATGACGTTGTTAACTTAGCAGAGGAGTTTATTAAAGCAGTCAATGCGGAATTAGATTTCACCCAAGAAGGTCATTATACTGACCAATTACGCTATAATTTAACCCAGAGTCGGTGGTCAGAACCCAAGCAGTTAGTTATTCCTAAAATTTATTGGCACTTAACTAATTCCAAGCTATTAGTGTTAGAATGGTTAGAAGGAAAACAAATTTTAGAGGCTGATGTTTCTAGACCGCCAACTGAGCAAGCAATTTCCCAAAGAAAAAGCGAAATAACTAGGATTTTGTTTCGGTCATTTTTTCAACAAATTTATATTGATGGCTTCTTTCATGCCGATCCTCACCCGGGTAATATTTTCTATCTTGATGATGGTAGAGTGGCTTTAATTGACTGTGGTATGGTGGGCAGATTAGACCCGCAAACTCAACAAATTTTAACAGAATTGTTATTGGCAATTGTTGACTTAGATGCCAAAAGATGCAGTCAACTAACTATTAAACTATCCGAGTCAGTCGTGCCGATTACTTTAGTACAATTAGAGGTGGATTATGAGCGGATGTTGCGAAAATATTATAACCTCAATTTAAATCAAATTAACTTTAGTGAGGTGGTTTATGAACTTTTGCAAATTGCCCGTCGCAATAGAATTAAACTTCCGGGTAATTTAGGTTTATTTGCCAAAAGTCTCGCTAATCTAGAAGGAACTGCCCGAAAATTTAATCCTGATATTAATATCCTGGAGGAAGTCAAACCGCTATTAACTAATATTCTTGAACAACAGTTAATCGGTAGCACTCCCCTACAAACTGCCCTAAGAACAGTTTTAGACTTGAAATCTTTTTCCCTGAAATCTCCCCGTCAAATCGAAGTTTTACTAGATGGTTTAACCTCGGAAACTTTAAATGTTAATCTGAAAATTCGCGACTTAGATAATCTCCGTCGCAGTTTAGATAATTCCGCCAATCGACTAGCTTTTAGTGTGATTATTGGTTCCTTAATTATCGGGGCTGCTATTGTTACGGCCAGCACCCAATCTCGGCAATTAACTATTATTAGTACCGTATTATTTGCTACAGCTAGTTTTATCGGTTTATGGTTAGTTGTCGGTATCCTGCGATCAGGAAGATTGCGCTAGAAATTATCGCCATTAAATTAAGATTTGTTGTTGTAAAAATTTCGCCCACCGACTGGCTAATTCAACTTCAGTAAAGGGAATTCTTTCAGGCGATCGCTCCTTAAAGATAAATTCTAGGCAAGGGGAACCCTGCGGGGGAAGAGCATCTAAATCCACCACTTGATTATTAACTAACAGACGGATTTCTTTGACCTCCTCTAGGGAAAAAGTTTGTAAATTAATCACTCCCTTACGAGTTGGCTTTCCCCAAGTGATAATTTTATCTTTTTGACCTAAGACAGAATATATATCATACTTAGCTCGCTCGAAGTTTTCCGCCCATTGTCGATAGATTTCCACTTTTTGGTATTCATTCCAACCACTCCAAGCCAACCAAATAAATAGAATTAATAAAGGTGTCCACAATAACCCGCGTTCCATAAACTATCGCCCCAAAATACCAGTCAATTAATCGTATTTTATGCTAAGTGGGTGGGTGGAATTAAATATAAGATGAACGGAGGTTGGGTTGAAGCATGAAACCCAACGCCCGCATGGGTTACGCTACCGCTAACCCATCCTACAAATAATTGTGCCTCCCTACTTAATTGGCAGCAAGGGATTATACTAGGGTTTGCGGCAAAAAGTTTTTCGGTGGTGGCAGGGTGTGGGGAAGGAAACCTCTTTCATCTGCGGTGGTGAAAATTTTTTCATCGGGACTGACTTGCTGATGCGGAAAAAAGGGCAGACAAAAGCCTACCCTAGGATTAATAATTAATCAATCAAACCTTAGACATCGTAGTAGAGAGAGAACTCGTAGGGGTGAGGACGTAAGCGCATCGGGTTAACTTCGTTATCGAGTTTGTAGGTGATCCAGTTTTGGATAAAGTCTTCGGTAAAGACACCAGAATCGGTCAAGAAAGCGTGATCTTTTTCGAGACTTTCCAGAGCTGCTTCTAGAGAACCAGGGGTAGAGGGTATTTTTGACAATTCTTCGGGGCTGAGTTCGTAGATATCCACATCGAGAGGTTCCCCTGGTTCGATTTGATTTTTAATTCCATCGATACCCGCACAGAGCATAGCTGCAAAAGCGAGGTAGGGGTTAGAAGTCGCGTCAGGACAACGGAATTCTAAACGTTTAGCTTTTGGGTTGCTTCCCGATAAAGGAATCCGAATCGAAGCGGAGCGATTACCTTGGGAGTAAGCCAGGTTTACAGGGGCCTCAAAACCGGGGACGAGACGCTTGTAAGAGTTGGTGGTGGGGTTAGTTAAAGCTAAGAGTGCGGGAGCGTGTCTAAGCAAACCACCGATGTAGTGCAGTGCCATTTGGCTAAGTCCGGCGTATTTATCCCCAGCGAACAGGGGTTGACCATCTTTCCAGATAGACTGGTGAACGTGCATCCCGGAACCGTTATCACCAAAGATGGGTTTAGGCATAAAGGTGACGGTTTTACCGTATTTCTTCGCCACGTTCTTAATGCAGTATTTGTAGGTCATCAAGTAGTCAGCGGCCCGTACTAGGGTAGAGAATTTAATCCCTAACTCGTTTTGACCACCAGTAGCGACTTCATGGTGATGTTTTTCGATGGGAACTCCGCAGTCGGCCATGGTTAAGAGCATTTCCGTGCGAATATCTTGAGAGGTGTCGGTGGGACTAACGGGGAAATAACCCTGTTTGTAGGCGGGTTTATAGGCAAGATTTCCCTCTTTTTCGTCCTTACCGCTATTCCAACGACCTTCGACACTATCCATATAGTAATAGCCTGCGTTGGCGGTTTGGTCGAAACGAGCGCTATCAAAGAGGAAAAATTCCGCTTCCGGTCCAAAATATACGGTATCACCTAAACCGGTACTGCTAAGATAATCGATCGCTTTCTGAGCAATAGAGCGAGGATCGCGGCTATACCATTCACCAGTTCTCGGTTCTTTGATGCTACAGATCATGCTTAGGGTAGGTTCCTTGTAGAAGGGATCGATCCAAGCAGTGGTAGGATCGGGAACCATGGCCATATCGGATTCGTTAATTGCTTTCCAACCGCGAATACTGGAACCATCGAAGGCAACACCATCGCTGAAAGAGCTTTCATCGATTTGATCGTAGTAGAACGAGCAATGTTGCCAGATACCTGGCATATCAATAAATTTCAGGTCGATAATCTTAATATTGTTGTCCTGAATCATTTTCAAGACTTCTTGTGGCGTTTCGGGCATGGAAAACTCCTTTGACGTATGAATCGGTTCTTAAGCTTCTCAAAAAATCCATCCTAAACAGTCACTTTGACCAGTTTTGTATTTTTCGATACAAAATCTTTGATCCTAGCTTGAAAAAATCTGTAATTTCCTTGTTCAGGTCGGTAATTGCTCCGAATGGCGATTTGCCTATCAGCTTCTACTGCCCCTTGCCCTACTTAGGGTCTGCTGAATAAATCTTGTTCGAGCTGCCAGTCATCACCGTCCGGCCCTGGCCGTGAGGATGTCAAACACTTAACCAGACATTTTGTCCTTAAATTCTGAAATATAACGTCTGCTTAACCCGGAACGATCAAAGCGTTAGATTAGAAAGAGTCCTTTTTTTAGAGATATTTAAACCTGATGGTCTGGCCTTTTAAACCGAAAACCCACAAACAAATCGCTCGAATAGAAATTACAGGTGCAATTGCCTCCGATACCCGCAAAAGAGTCTTAAAAGCCCTAGAAATCGTCAAAGAAAGGCAATATCCCGCCCTACTTCTCCGCATTGACTCCCCCGGGGGAACCGTGGGGGATTCCCAAGAAATTTATGAAGCATTGAAGCGGTTACAAAAAAACACGAAAATAATCGCTAGTTTTGGCAATATTTCCGCCTCTGGCGGCGTTTATATCGGTATGGGAGCTAATTATATTATGGCTAACCCCGGCACGATTACTGGCTCGATCGGTGTTATCCTCAGAGGGAACAATCTGGAAAGATTGTTGGATAAGGTGGGAGTTTCGTTTAAAGTGATTAAATCGGGCCCCTATAAAGATATTCTCTCCTTCGATCGAGAATTAACTGATGAGGAAGAAAGAATTCTTCAGGATATGATCGATACCAGTTATCAGCAATTTCTGCAAACCGTCGCCGGAGCGAGAAATTTAGATGTCAATCAGGTGAAAAGTTTTGCCGATGGGCGCATTTTTACCGGCCAACAGGCGTTAGAATTAGGAGTGGTTGATCGCTTGGGAACCGAGGAAGATGCCCGACTTTGGGCGCTAGAATTGGCAGGATTACCCCCAGATAAAACTAAATGTCAGACTATCGAAGAACCGAAACCCCTCCTCAGTCGTCTGACGGGCAATCGTTCCCCAATACCCCTAGGATTACAAAAAACCCTACAGCGCCTAGAATTTGAATTGGAAGTTAACGGACAACTATTGTGGTTATACCGACCCTGATGGCCAGATTAAAGTCGAGAAAAAGGGCGCGTTAACCCCTAAAATTGACTCATCAGGATTAGCGGAGGATGACAATCGTGCAGTGGAAGGTTCGAGCCATTCGGGGAGCAACGACAGTAACGGCTAATACTATTGAAGCTATACGAGAAGCAGTAACAGAACTCCTCGAAGCGATCGAAATCCACAATAGTCTCGATCCCGATGATATTGTTAGTGTTATCTTTACGGCAACTCAGGATTTAGACGCGATTTTCCCCGCCGCTATCGCTCGCGAACGTCCCCATTGGCAAAATGTCCCCCTCCTCGATGTGCAACAGATGCACGTCGCTGGTAGTCTGGACAAGTGTATTCGCGTAATTCTCCACGTTAATACTCCCAAACTACAAGGGGAAATGCAGCACGTCTATCTGCAAGGGGCGAAAAATCTTCGCCCCGATTGGCAGATTTCTCCAGTAACTATTAATCGCTAAAATCTTCGATAACTGACTAAATCCTCATTTCCGACAGCCAACTCAAAATTAATTGATTAACTTTTTCGGGATGTTCATCGTGGGGACAGTGACCAGCTTTGGCAATCGGATAAAATTGGGTATTATTTCCCATTTTAGCTCTTTCTTGGTAAATTACCGAACCGGCGATCGGTGTCCAAGGGTCATCCTCTCCCCAGAGTACCAATAAAGGGCGATCGATTTGCGGTAATAATTCCTGGGGAGAAGGTCCGGGGGGTGCTGTCAACACCGATGCAAACACTCCCCACGCACCCGCATCACAGGAGGGTTGATAGAGAATTTCGACTAATTCCTCGGTAATCGCGGTATGATCCCGATAAACCTGTTTTAAGGTGTTCCGGATGCGATTTTTCTGTCTTACCTGTTCAAAAATCAACTTTCCTGTCACGGGAGAACTAACTAAACCGGTAAAGGCAGCCATGATTAAACGCAGCGGAAAATTTAATTCTTCGGGACGATGGTTTAATCCTCCAGCACAGTTGATAATTACTCCTCCGGCAGTGATTTCGGGAGATTCTGCCATCAGCATTAAGGTAATCAGTCCCCCGATGGAATTACCGATAAATACTGCCGGTCTTGCCATTTTTTCCCTGCAAAAGTCTTGTATTTGCCGCTGCCAAAGGTCGAGACTATAATCTAAAGCGGGCTTATCCGCACCCCCAAATCCCAAAAGATCTAGGGCATAGACTTGATAGCCATTTTCCGCTAAAACGGGGATATTTTTGCGCCAATGACCGATAGATGCGCCAAAACCGTGAATTAAGACTAGGGGTTGTCCTTCTCCCCGCACAGTGTAGGGGATGGTGTGACCTTGCCATGTCCAAGACAATTGTTCTAAGCTAGTCGCAGTGAGCGGCGATTGTAGTGCCATTGTATGAAGTTTTATTAAGTGATAGGTAAATTATAGAGTAAAAATCAGCCGAGAATTTATGCCACAACGCCAGACTTTTACCAGTAACTCGATGGCAATTTCCTATTTACAATGGAGCGATCGAGGTATGCCTCTATTATTATTGCACGGCATGGCGGATCATGCTTTGGTTTGGTCAAGTTTGGGCGATTATTTAAGCTCAAATTATCAAGTTATTGCCCCAGATTTGCGGGGACATGGGGAAAGCGGTAAACCCGCAACCGGTTATCACTTTCAGGATTATATCAGCGATTTAAGGGCTTTAATTAATCATTTAGGTTGGAGGCAAGCACATATTTTAGGTCATTCTTGGAGTGCTAAAATAGCGGCAATTTGGGCAACTCAACAGCCGGAAGTATTTAAGAGTTTAATTTTAGTCGATCCCTTTTTTATCGATAAAATGCCTAGTTGGATTAGGATAACTTTTCCGATTCTCTATCAAGTTTTGCCCTTTTTAAAGATTACTCGCTCCTTTGATAGTTATCAGAGCATAGAAGCGATCGCTCGTCAATTAAAACAATATAAAGGTTGGTCAAATTTACAGCAAGAGGTGTTTAAAAATGCCATCGAACAAAAAGCTGATGGCAGTTGGAGCAGTAAATTTACTTTATCGGCACGCGGGGAAATTTTTGAGGATGTCATGGGGTTTGCCGGATTAACTAAAACTTTAGATATTCCCAGTTTATTAGTCCTTCCCCAACAGGGATTAAATCGCACTGCTTGGCAAATTCAATCCTATAAAAAGTATTTAACTTCTCTAGAAATTAAAAAGATACCGGGTAATCATTGGGCATTTTTAGGGGAACCTGAAACTTTTAATCAAGCGGTGGCCGAGTTTTTATCCTTTCGGGAAATTGTATGATTAGCGGAGAGAACGAATCTGCAATTGGTAATAATCCCCGTCTAAACCTTGATTCTGCTTGTTATTAACCGAATTAAGCTGTTTTTGCAGTGCCAAAATCCGATCGCCGGTAGCAGGATGGGTGCTGAGAATTGTCGGGGTAGAACCGCCTTGTTGTGCTAATTTTCCCATAAAGGAGATCATGGCCTTGGCTGCATAACCGGCCTCAGCTAGATTGTTTAAACCCAGTCGGTCCGCTTCTAATTCATCCTTGCGACTATTGGGCAGATTATAGGCGAGATTGACTCCCAATTGTACCCAAGTTTTTGTGTCTAATCCCGCCGCGCTCAGAAGTCCTTGGGCGAGGGCAGTATTGCGTAATTGGGTGATAGAATGACGACCGACGATATGGCCGATTTCATGGGCAATCACGCTGGCTAATTCCGCCTCATTATCAGCAGTTTTAATCAATCCCGTGTGTAAATAGACAAATCCGCCCATAGTAGCGAAGGCGTTAATGCTATTGTCGCGCACCACTTGAAAAGTGTAGGGAAGGTCAGGGCGATCGCTAGTTGCCGCTAATCGCTGTCCGATTTCTTGGACATATTGGTTAATTCTGGCATCTTTGGAGAGTTTTACCTTACCTGATTCTAATAAACCCTGATTAATCTGCCTACCGAGGGCGACTTCCTGCTGAGGAGAAATAGTGGCAAGTTGAATAACCTGCACACCGCGAAAAAGTAAATCCATCCACGAGCGCCCGAAACTGGGTTGGGGATTGATCATCCCGATACTCAGGGTGAGCAGCAGCGTAATCAGGGTTAATAGCCAAAAACGGCAGAAAATAGGGCGCATAGACGATTCGATCCCATAAAAACCTCATTCCCATTCTAGACAGTCAATATCACCCTTTGCCTGTTACTGTCCCCGATTGGTTTGATAGACGTAAAAGTTAAATAAATCGAATAAACTGCCAACAAAAGCAAAGGTGACAGCGATGGTTAACATTCCTTGTAGGGGATAACCGTCGCCGAAAATGGTTAAAAATTGCAGTATTTGGCTAAAACCGGTCTGAGAAACCCAAGTAAAGCCAGGGACATGACTGGTGGCCAATAAAGCAGCTAAAATAGAACCTACCAAGAGGACGGGGGCAACAAAACTTAATAGGGTGGAAAATAGCAGCGAACGGAGCAAAGTAAGCATGGGTGCTGATCTCCAGAGAATTAGCGGGCGATCGAACGGGAATAGGAATCTACACTCGCTCCCCTATAGAATATACGTTCATCTCGGCTAGGGGCGGTTTGTTAAAAAATCTTAAAATATCATTAAGATTCTTGGTTAAGAACGATTAAGTGGTAGACAAAAGTCAACCCGATAATTGCTGGGGCAGCCTTTTTCAGTGATCAGTGAGGGGTGGGGAAGTGGGGAAGTGGGGAAGTGGGGAAGTGGAGGAATTTAAACACCCCAAAACCCCAAAACCCCAAAACTCCCCGCAACGCGCACGCAGTGACCACCCTATTTCCTGACTCGGAGACTCGGAGACTCGGAGACTCGGAGACTCGGAGACTCGGAGACTCGGAGACTCCTGATAACTGATAACTGATAACTGGTAACTGATAACTGGTAACTGATAACTGGAACTACCTGAAGCATTGATCCCCGTGGTGTGGTACTGTCAATTCAGTGTATTTATCGGCACTGGCTTAAGATTTGTCGCTATTGTCCTCCCCTTCTCCTGTCGCTGTTTTTGAGGCTTTCTATGACCGACATTCCCTTCACCCTAGACCAACTGAGAATTCTCAAAGCGATCGCTGCCGAAGGAAGCTTTAAACGGGCGGCAGATACCCTGTATGTATCTCAACCGGCGGTCAGTCTTCAGGTACAAAACCTCGAAAAACAGCTAAATGTGCCGTTATTTGACCGGGGCGGTCGGAAAGCCCAATTAACAGAAGCGGGACACCTACTCTTAAGCTACGGCGAAAAAATTATCACTCTCTGTCAAGAAACCTGTCGGGCGATCGAAGATCTACAAAATCTGCAAGGGGGAACCCTAATCATCGGTGCTTCCCAAACCACAGGAACCTATCTTCTTCCCCGCATGATCGGGATTTTTCGGCAAAAATACCCAGAAGTATCCGTACAGCTACAAGTTCATTCCACCCGTCGCACCTCTTGGAGCGTTGCTAACGGTCAAGTGGATTTAGCCATTATCGGGGGAGAAGTTCCCGCCGAATTACAAGAAACCCTGCGGATTATCCCCTACGCAGACGATGAACTGGCTTTAGTCCTGCCTATTTTTCATCCTCTGTCTAAGGTAGAAATGATTCAAAAAGAGGATTTATATCGACTAAAATTTATCACCCTCGATTCCCAATCGACGATTCGCAAAGTCATCGACAAGGTTTTAACCCGTTGCGAGATCGATACCAAACGCTTAAAAGTGGAGATGGAACTTAACTCGATCGAGGCGATTAAAAATGCCGTACAATCCGGTTTAGGGGCGGCTTTTGTCTCGGTGACAGCGATCGAAAAAGAACTACAAATGGGAGTTATCCACGCTACCCGAATTAAAGATGTGGAAGTACGACGCACTTTGTCGGTAATTATTAACCCGAATCGCTATCGCTCGAAAGCTGCCGAAGCTTTTACCCTAGAAATACTACCCCAATTCTCCACCTATCCGGAATATCTGGCTGACGACCACAACTTTGAACCGATTCCTAACTCGCAACCCGCCGAAATTATGAGTAAATAGGGTTTGCTGAAAAAGTCGCTCAAAGAATTATGCTATTGAGTGCCAATAATTTGTCGCCCAAGTGATAAGTTTTACTTGAGTAAAATCACTTTTAACATAATTTTTATTAAAGCGTTGGCGGCATCTTAGTTCATGTGTTCGCCGAAAAAGCCCGAAAGACAAAAAAAGCCCAAAAAACTGCCGAAGCAGTCGGGAAAGATTGACAACCAAAAAGGTAAGAGCAATGGACGTTTCTGAAGTTTCAGGTAGTTTTGTCATGCACAGATTTAAACCAAATCTTCTCTTAGCTTGTCCGAATTTCCCTTCTATTGCATTGCGAAAACTCTCGTCCTCTTGAGCTTGTTTTTTTAGTTCAGCGCTTCGATTCTTCGGTGGTCTTCCCAATGGTAATCCACTTAATCTTATTCCTCTTGCTTGGTGCGCGTTCCCTGACGCCGTGCGACGGCGCGGGGTCGCATCCGCTTCCTTACACCATGCCAAGTTTTCTCTGGTTCGATAAATTTTATCGACATGAACGGATTGCTGGCTAACAACCATAAGTCTCTTTAAAGTTTTCTACTTGCGCTTTCAAATCTTGAGATTCATTAAAGTTTTCCCAAGACAAACGGTGTAAAAATACGGCTCTTCGGGAATTGTTATGCAAATAATTAACTTAAAATAAAATTCGATGAGAGCGCCTACGCTCAAAAGTAGCTGAAATCCATACAGGGAAGGACTTAAGGCACAAACAGGTTAATACCAAAAGATAGACAATTGAG
>NZ_JADBVE010000402.1:0-8666 GCF_020245285.1 Microcystis sp. M31BS1 | reverse complement strand
GAGGAGAATTGATAAGAATTGGCGATTTCGGGGGGAAGGTTCAACAAATCAAAGAAACAAGCGGGAAATCTTTGTAAGAGTTGATAGAAAATACTGTCAGTTTTCACGCAATTAAACTCAAAAAGAGGCCTCTAGTTTAGCGGCAGTTTTTTATTGTGTTCTTCCGGAATCTCCTGTTTTTGAGCAATTGGGTTGACGACTGTTACCCAACACCATCGGAACCAAGATTAAATAGGGTATGATGGGCGTTGGATAGATTTTCTCCTATACTTTCTCCCCAAGTATGACAATCGGGGAAAGCTGGAACGGTGGCACACCATAAATCATCCTCTTGCCAAACAATAACTTTAATATTCATCTTTAACTTTTTTTGTCCTTATACGTCGAAGTAATGATCGATATCAGTCGGGAACCACTCCCCATCTAATACCTGTTCGAGGGAGAAAGGAGGCTCTAGAGGAATCGCGTCGCCAGTGACTGCTTTCGCTTGTATTAAAGTTTTCCGAGCGTTCGAGTAGGCTTTTTGAAAATAATCCCGCGCGTGGTTGGTGAGAGTAGTAGTTTCTAGCCACTCTCCTAGTTGAGTTCGGAAACCGGCGATTTCTCCTACCCAGTGACAGACGTTGCGTTCTCGCTCCCGTTCCGATTTGTGATAAGCTAACTTAAACAGGTGTTCGATAAGTCGGGTTAATAAACTTTCTACAGCCCGTCTGTCACTTTTCCCCAGGCACTCCACTTCCTCGATCAGATTTTCCCAGTCCACGTCATCAAACTTTTTTAGCTTTAAAAGTTCGGCGGTTTTTGAAGCCCAGAGAACAAAATCCTGATCGTATAAGGCTTTCATTGATAAAGCTGTTTCTACTGCCATAGTTTCGTTCCAACTGATCATAAAACTATGTCTTTAGCTTAACTTTACTAGCGCAAACCCTTTTAACTTTTTTGTCCTTGACTAGGCATTGTAACTCGATCTCATCAGACGTTATACAATAAATCTTGTCCCTCGATCGCATTGTCCCATGACTACCCCCTTCACTGCCGCAGAAATTGCCTCAGAAGGCATCAAACCCGAAGAATACGAAGAAATAGTCAAAAGACTGGGAAGACACCCCAACAAAGCCGAATTAGGGATGTTTGGCGTGATGTGGTCGGAACACTGCTGTTATAAAAACTCCCGGCCGCTGCTCAAACAATTCCCCACCACCGGCGAAAAAGTTCTCGTCGGACCAGGAGAAAATGCCGGAGTAGTGGATTTAGGCGATGGATTGCGATTAGCCTTTAAAATCGAGTCCCATAATCATCCTTCTGCGGTGGAACCCTTCCAAGGTGCCGCTACCGGAGTCGGAGGCATCCTGCGGGATATTTTTACCATGGGGGCCCGGCCCATTGCTATCCTCAACTCCCTTCGTTTTGGTAACTTGCAAGATGCCCGCAATCGGCGCATTTTTGCCGGAGTCGTGGAAGGAATAAGTCATTATGGCAATAGTGTCGGTGTTCCCACGGTGGGCGGTGAGATATACTTTGATAATGCCTACAATGGCAATCCCCTTGTTAATGCCATGGCTTTAGGGCTAATGGAAACCGAGGAAATCGTTAAATCTGGGGCAAAAGGCCTAGGAAACCCGGTTTTATACGTTGGTTCTACCACCGGCCGGGACGGTATGGGAGGGGCAAGTTTTGCCAGCGCTGAATTAACCGATAAATCTATGGATGACCGGCCCGCAGTGCAAGTGGGCGACCCTTTTCTGGAAAAATCCCTGATAGAAGCTTGTTTAGAGGCATTTAAGACCGGCGCGGTGGTGGCGGCCCAGGATATGGGGGCCGCGGGGATCACCTGTTCTACCTCCGAGATGGCGGCCAAGGGAGGGGTGGGAATTGAATTAGATTTGGATAAAATCCCCGTCCGGGAAACCGGGATGGTTCCCTACGAATATCTGCTGTCGGAATCCCAAGAAAGAATGTTATTTGTGGCAGCATCGGGACGAGAAGGCGAATTAATCGAGATTTTCCATCGTTGGGGACTTCAGGCTGTGGTCGCTGGCCAGGTAATTGCAGAACCGATCGTCCGTATATTATTTAAAGGGGAAATTGCCGCCGAAATTCCTGCCACGGCCCTAGCGGATAATACTCCGATTTATCATCGGGAATTACTAACAGAACCGCCAGAATACGCCCAAAAAGCTCAATTATGGCAAGATAGCACGATTCCTATTCCCGAATCCTATAACGAGATTTTATTAAAACTGCTGGATAGTCCCTCGATTGCCTCAAAACGCTGGGTTTATCGTCAATATGATCATCAAGTCCAGAATAACACCGTTATTCTCCCCGGGGGAGCCGATGCGGCCGTGATTCGCGTGCGTCCTCTGGGTGCTAATCCCGCAAATTCTCGGCGAGGTGTAGCGGCGACTACAGATTGTAATCCGCGATACGTTTATCTTGATCCCTATAACGGAGCTAAGTTGGCCGTGGCGGAAGCGGCCAGAAACCTTAGTTGTGTTGGTGCCGACCCCATTGCTGTCACGGATAATCTCAATTTCGGAAGTCCAGAGAATTCAATCGGTTATTGGCAATTAGCCACTGCTTGTCAGGGTATTGCTGAAGCTTGTCGGGAAATGAATACACCGGTGACTGGGGGTAATGTCTCTTTGTACAACGAAACCGTTGATGCAGCTGGCAGCCCCCAGTCTATTTATCCGACTCCCGTGATTGGGATGGTGGGATTAGTGCCGGATATCGGGCAAATTTGCGGCCAAGGTTGGCAAAAAGCGGGGGATTTAATCTATATTTTGGGTTTTTCCTTGCCAACTATCGGCGCTTCCGAATATTTAGCCGTTATTCACGGTTTGGTGACGGGAAAACCGCCGGTAATTGATTTTGAGTTAGAAAGAAAGGTACAAGCGGCCTGTCGTCGGGGAATTCGCGCCGGTTGGCTGAAATCTGCCCACGATTGCGCGGAGGGAGGTTTAGCCACTGCTCTGGCAGAATGCTGTATTAGTGGCCAATTAGGGGCAGAAATTGACCTTTCTTGGCAGCATCAAGGCCGTTTTGACGCGGTGTTATTCGGGGAATTAGCTAGTTGCATTATTGTCTCCGTTTCCCCCGAAAATCGGCAAGATTGGGAAGAATATCTAAAGACACAATTGGGAGACTATTGGCAAATAACCGGCAAAGTTAGCGAAAAAAGCGATAATCTTTTAATTCTTGACCGGAATAAACAACCGGCGATCGATGTTAGTCTAGAAACTATACAGCAAGTTTGGTCAAAAGCGATCGAAAGAAGACTTTAGGGAAGGAAACAGGAGTCGGTCGTCGGGAGTGAGGAAATGGGGAAATGGGGAAATGGGGAAATGGGGAAATGGGGAAATGGGGAAATGGGGAAATGGGGAAATGGGGAAATGGGGAAATGGGGAAATTCAGCTAAAACCCTAACACCCCAAAACCCTAACACCCCAAAACCCTAACACCCCAAAACCCTAACACCCCAAAACCCCAAAACCCTAACACCCTAAAACCCCAAAACCCCAAAATCCAACACCTGATAACTGTTCTCAAATCACCATAGAGGAAAGTGTTAAAAAGAGATTAAGATAAGTTAAGATTTCGTATCAAAAGTAGCCCCAAACCCCAGTCCTCTCATGTCTAGCCATCCCGACTCATCCCTATTCTTGAACCGCGTCGATAAGCCTGAAGAAGCCTGTGGAGTTTTTGGACTCTATGCCCCCGAGGAAGAAGTAGCAAAACTGACCTATTTCGGACTCTATGCCCTGCAACACCGAGGACAGGAATCGGCAGGTATTGCCACCTACGACGGGGAAACGGTGCATTGTTACAAAGAAATGGGCTTAGTTTCCCAAGTTTTTAACGAAACTGTCCTTAAAACCTTGCCGGGTACTCACGCCGTCGGTCATACTCGTTACTCTACCACCGGTTCTAGCCGTCGGGCCAATGCCCAACCTGCTGTGATCGAAACCCGTTTGGGTAAACTTTCCCTAGCACATAACGGCAATTTAGTCAATACTTTTGAGTTAAGAAATGTATTAGAAAAGCGCGGTTGTGATCTCGTCACCACCACCGACTCGGAAATGATCGCCGTCGCTATCGGCCAGGAAGTGGATAGTGGCAAGGATTGGATAGAAGCGGCGATCGATGCCTTTAGCTATTGTAGCGGGGCTTACAGCCTTGTTATCGGCACACCGACGGGAATTATCGGGGCGCGGGACCCCAATGGTGTCAGACCGTTAGTAATTGGGGTTTTGCAAGAAGAAGGCAATCCCCCCCGTTATGTTTTGGCTTCGGAAACCTGCGGATTAGATATTATCGGGGCCGATTATCTGCGGGATGTGCAGCCGGGGGAATTAGTTTGGATTAGTGAAGATGGCTTATCTTCGGTGGATTGGGCCATAAAACCGGAGAAAAAATTATGCGTTTTTGAGATGATTTATTTTGCCCGTCCCGATAGTATTGTTCACGAGGAATCTTTATATACTTATCGGGTACGTTTGGGGGAACAATTAGCTAAAGAGTCGCCGGTAGAAGCAGATATGGTGATGGGAGTTCCCGATTCAGGTATTCCAGCGGCGATCGGATTTTCGCGCATTTCTGATATTCCCTACGCGGAAGGATTGATTAAAAATCGTTATGTGGGACGGACTTTTATTCAACCAACCCAACACATGAGAGAGTCGGGAATTAAGATGAAATTGAATCCTTTAAAGGATGTTTTACAGGGAAAAAGAGTTATTATTGTTGATGATTCGATCGTGCGGGGAACCACTAGCCGGAAATTAGTTAAAGCTTTACGGGATGCCGGAGCAAGAGAAGTTCACATGAGAATATCTTCACCTCCGGTGACTCATCCTTGTTTTTATGGCATTGATACGGATAACCAAGAGCAATTAATTGCGGCAACTAAATCGGTGGCGGAAATTCAGGCACAAATCGGGGTGGATAGTTTAGCTTATCTCAGTCACGATGGAATGTTAACAGCAACGAAGGAAGATCCGAAAACCTTCTGTACTGCTTGTTTTAATGGCGATTATCCGATTCCTGTACCTGATAATGTTAAGCGATCGAAGTTGATTTTAGAAACAGTTAAATAAATAGCCTCAAGGCTAAATCCTCTGAAAACAATCGGCAATTTCTTGGGGAGTTAAAAGGGAATTAGGATAACCGGAAAGTTGTCCTAATTTTTGTGCTAATAAAACTGCTTGGGGTGGAGTTAGATAGGTTTTGGCCAAGAGATCGGTTTGATGATAAGCTTGCTGGATTGGGGCATCTAAAAGGATAGTTCCTTGACCCATAATAATTACTCTTTCGGCGTATTCTGGCATCAAATAGAGGTGATGGGTGATCACAATCACCGTTTTGCCCATTTGGTGTAATTGACGACTCACCTCTAAAATTGCCTTAGCCCCTTGGTAATCTTGGCCAGTGGTGGGTTCATCAAAAACAACTATACGCGGTTCCATGGCTAAAATTGCCGCAATCACTACCCGCGCTCGATCGCCTTTCGGTAAGGAGAGAGGATGATAGGAGCGATATTCTAGCAATCCCATGGCTTCTAGACTTGCTTCTGTGCGTTGGTTGACGATTTCTGGAGAATAACCGAGATTAGTCAGGGCAAATGATACTTCTTTCTCGACAGTGGTGTTAAAAATCTGATTATCGGGATTTTGGGCTACATAACCGATCGAACGAGCTAAATCACTGACAGAAAAGCTACTGGTCGAACGTCCGTCAATCATAACTTGACCGGTGGTTGCCGAGAGAAGATTGAGAAAATGCTTGACTAAAGTGCTTTTTCCGGCGCCATTTTGACCGATAATCAGCAGATATTCCCCTTCGGCAATATCGAGGGACACATCCCGCAGGGCGGTAGTACCATCGGGGTAGGTATGGCAGAGATTTTTTACCCTCAGTATGGGGTTTAAGGGGTCAGAAACCGACGATAAGGGAAGGGTTGTGGTGATTTGATGATAAAAGGATTTAATCTCGTTTAAACGGGCAAAACCGCGGTCTAGGGTGACAGGAATCGACTCGACCGCCCCGATTTTCTGCTCGATCAAAGCAAAAGTAGTGGCCACTTGCGGGGGACGCAGGGCATTTTCCTGTAAACGCTGTACTTGGGAGTAGATCTCTGCCGGGGTTCCCATGGCTTCGATCGCACCCTCCCTTAATAGTACCAGGCGATCGGCATATTCGGCCATTTCCTCGGCCGCGTGGGAGACCATCACAATGGTGACACCGAGATGGCGATTTAATTCCTTAATGGTGGCGAAAACTTCTTGGGCTCCCACCGGATCAAGTTGGGAGGTGGGTTCATCGAGAATTAACAAAGCGGGCTGAACTGCAAGGGCAGCGGCGATCGCTAATCGTTGTTTTTGTCCTCCCGATAGTTCCCCCGGCGATTTTTTTTCCATTCCCTCTAACCGGACTGCCGCTAAAACTTTGGGAATGCGCGCTTTAATTTCCTCTCGCGGTAGCCGTAAATTTTCTAAGGTAAAAGCGATTTCATTTTCTATCGAAGTAGCTAAAAGTTGCGTTTCGGGATCTTCAAATACTGCCCCCACATAGCGGGCCAAGGTGCTAACGGGATGGGTTAAAGTGTCTAAACCGGCTACTGTTGCATAACCAAAAAAACGCCCTCCGTAGAATTGGGGGACAATACCGTTAAGAGTTAAACAGAGAGTAGTTTTTCCCGCACCTGTGGGCCCGATAATACCTAAAAATTCGCCTCGATGAATTGCTAAAGAGATATTTTTAAGCACTAGATTGGAGGATTCGGGATAAATATAGGAAACTTTCTCTAATTGGGCGATGATTTCCATTATCGGTGGGGAATAGAAGACGGGAGTGGGGTAGATAGGGAGATATTTTTCAGGGAAATGCGAGTTAGGGACGCTTCTATTTTTCGCTACCTCGATCGATGAACTCGATTATCACACAGGTGGCCTACTACTCTGTGATTTATCCCGCAATTATACCAGTTACCCCTCGCCCGTTCGCAGAAAAACTTAATATTTCTACTCTTGACAAATTTGCTTTAAGGTAGTAAAGAAATCGGGGTAGGAAATGCCAGCTGCTTCAGCGCGATGGATAGTGGTGGGTTGACGGGAATTGAGGGCAGCGATCGCTAGACTCATGGCAATGCGATGATCGGTAAAACTGTCCACTTCCGTGCCGAATAGGCCCGTACCGCCGGTAATCTCTAAACCATCGGGTAATTCCCTTACTTTTGCTCCTAGGCGATCGAGTTGGGTGGCCATCACCGTCAGGCGATCGCTTTCCTTCACCCGTAATTCCTCAGCATCCTTGATAATTGTCGTTCCTTGGGCAAAAACCGCCGCTACTGCCAAAATCGGAATTTCATCGATCAGACGGGGTATAATCTCACCGGCGATCGTGGTTGCCTGTAGTGGACTGGATTTCACCCGCAGATCCGCCACTGGTTCCCCCGTCACCACCCGTTGATTTTCGAGGGTGATATCTGCTCCCATTGCCTGTAAAACCTGTAAAACTCCAGTTCTAGTCGGGTTTATTCCCACATTTTCGATTAATAACTCGGAATTAGGCACGATTGCCCCCGCTACCAACCAAAAAGCTGCCGAACTGATATCCCCCGGTACGATCACCGTTTGTCCGGTTAAAGTGGGATAACCCGTCACCGTGACGCTATTAGTCTCCCCATCCACCTCAATATTTGCCCCAAAAGCGCGCAGCATCCGTTCACTGTGATCGCGAGATAAAGCGGGTTCCGTGATCGTGGTTTTCCCCTCCGTTAACAGTCCTGCGAGAAGAAGACAGGATTTCACCTGTGCAGAAGCAACGGGAGAATAGTAGTGGATCGGTTGCAGATATTCCCCAGAAACGGCTAAAGGAGCCAAAGAATGGGCTTTTCTGCCCCAAATTTGCGCCCCCATTTCTTTGAGGGGTTTCACCACCCGGGACATGGGACGCGATCGCAGGGAAGCATCACCAGTAACGACAAAAAAACGATCCTGATGACCAGCCAATAATCCTAACATTAAGCGGATCGTCGTGCCGGAATTGCCCGCATCAAGGATTTCTAAGGGTTCCTCAAGATTGCCTAAACCCCTACCTTTGACGATCACTTTCTCGCTGTTGAGTTGGGAAATTTCCACACCCATGGCACGAAAACAACTAGCGGTACTGCGGGGATCTTCGCCCAATAATAACCCATGAATAACGGTTTCTCCTTCGGCGATCGCTCCTAACATCAGGGAACGATGGGATATGGATTTATCGCCGGGGATAGTGATTTTTCCCCGTAATCCCGTGATTTTGGCTGGATCGATGACTAAATCTTGATGGGATTGAAGGGGGTTAAGGGTGACAATAGACATGATCGTTAGGCAGATGAAGACAAGCTCGATCTATTTTCCCCCTTTACCTCGCCCTTTCCTTGTCAAGTTATGTAAAGAATATTAAGCTAGAACCATTCGGTCATCAGTTTTTTGTCATCGGAAATTTTGGGTCTGAAACCCCGCCGTTCTAGGTTGGCTTTACGTTATACTTTAGACGTTCATAATCTGAGATTTATTAAACTTCTGAAATCGTAGAGTCAGCAAGGAATCCAGTTCTTTTTTATGTTTCAAATGGGCATCATTCAAACATTCATAAATGGCTGAAGAAAAGTCAGAAAAGTT
>NZ_JADBVE010000401.1:0-6592 GCF_020245285.1 Microcystis sp. M31BS1 | reverse complement strand
AGAGGCAGAAATTATCTATCGCGTCTCCCGTCTGGCAGAAAATCCCTCCGATTGGCAATTGTTAAAATATGCGTCGGCGGAACTGTTTTCTTGGTCTGACAGCCAAATCCGTCTAGATACTCCTGCTCGCGCCGCCGCCGCTGGTTTTTGGTATCTTCACCAACAGGACACCGAAAAAGCCGAAAAAGCCTTTGCTGTGGTACGTTCCCTCGCCTACGGGGAAGAAATGTATAGTCTCGCCCAGACTTTACACCGATTTAGTCAGGCAGCAACTTTCGATAGTATCGCTTCCCTGGAGGTTGCCCCCATTGCCGCAGAACCGTCATTACGTCCGCAAACTTGGCAAGCTATCAGCAGTTTAAATCGAGTTATCGCAGAAATAGCTTTAGCACACAGAAGTGACTCCCGAAAGACTAGAAAACTCGCTCTTAATCGGATTATCAGGGAATTAAGGGATATAACCGACCGACAGGCTGCCAATTTACCCCAAGCAGAAAAAGCATTAATCCTTTCTATCGCCCAAAAATGGAAAACTTGCTGTTCTTCTAGCTTGTAAGCTAAGACGCATTTAAACCGCTTTTTCTTAGATTAGCCGAATCTCCCCCCCCTGCCCCTAGGGTTGATTCATAGTAGGGTTGATTCATGAATCAACCCTACCTTGAGGGGGTTTGATCCCCCCTGTCAGCCTTGATAAGGGGGGATCCCCCCTTAATCCCCCCTTGATAAGGGGGGTTTGATCCCCCCTTAATCCCCCCTTGATAAGGGGGGTGTCTGACAGTTTTTAACACCTACCGACAATCAACCTTACCTTGAGGGGGTTTGATCCCCCCTGCCCCCTTGATAAGGGGGGTGTCTGACAGTTTTTAACACCTACCTAACTTAGTGCCAGATTAATTTCTTAGCTAGGATAGGCAAGAGGCAGCTAGAAAAAATTCTCCTGTCTCCTGTCACGGCTGCTGGCAGTAAGTAATTTTGCTGGCATCTGATATTCAAACTCAAGCAACTATGTGTCAACTTTTAGGCATGAATTGTAATGTCCCCACGGATATCTGTTTTTCCTTTGAAGGATTTTGTGCGCGGGGAGGAAAAACCGACGAACATCGAGACGGTTGGGGAATTGCTTTTTTTGAGGGTTTAGGTTGTCGAACTTTTATTGATGTTAAACCCTCGATCGCTTCTCCGATTGCGGAATTAATTAAAAACTATCCGATCCATTCTACCAATGTTATCGCCCATATTCGCAAAGCCACCCAAGGAGAAATTAAACTAGAAAACTGTCATCCTTTTCGGCGGGAATTGTGGGGGAAATATTGGGTTTTTGCCCATAATGGTCATTTAGAAAATTTCTCACCGGCTGCGGGAGATTTTTATCAACCGGTTGGGGAGACGGATTCCGAAAGAGCTTTTTGTTTAATTCTTAATACCCTGCGAGAGACTTTTCCCCAGGGCAAACCTTCCCTAGAGCAACTTTATCAAGTCCTAAAAACTATCACAAACTCTATCGCTTGTCAAGGAATTTTTAATTATCTTTTATCCGATGGTGAACATTTTTTTGCCCATTGTTCGACAAAATTAAGCTATATAATCCGTCAGTATCCTTTTGCCGCCGCTCATTTAATTGATGAAGATGTTAGCGTTGATTTTCAAGCTTTAGCTCATCCCGGCGATCAAGTGGCAATTATTGCCACTACACCCTTAACTGATAATGAAGTTTGGACAACGATTAATTCAGGAGAATTATTAGTTTTTCAGGAGGGCGCAGCAATTTTAAGTTAATCTTACCAATTGTCACTTTGTCGAGATTTTTCTAAATCAATTAACTGAGTTTTTAACCCTAACCAATCTAATTGATGGGCGAGGCAATCTGAACCAATTTTTCCCGCTTCTAGATAAATAACTCTCTCGGCAAATTCCTCTAACAAATCCAGTTGATGATTGACCATAATTATCGTCATTGAACTTTGATTATTTAATACTTCTAATAACCTGCTGGCCGTTCCTGTATCTAGAGCAGACGTAGGTTCATCTAATAACAGTATGCTCGGTTCTAACAGCAAAGCTCTGGTAATTGCTACTAATTGTCTTTGTCCTAAAGATAATTCTAACTCCCCGCGTTCAAACCACTGTTGAGGAATTTTTAACAGAGATGTCCAACGGTCAATTCTCTGATTAATTTCAGCAGGGTTAAGTTTTTTTAATTGCAGAGGATAAGCGAGAGCATCTCGAACAGTCATCCCTAATAACTTCGACTCTTGTGGCAATAAAACTATCTGTTGTCGCAGGGAAATAACCGGTATTTCCTTAATCGATTTACCTTGAAAATAAATATTTCCCGTGCTTGGTTCCTGCAAACGATTTAACAATCGTAAAAGAGTCGTTTTTCCTGCCCCAGATGCTCCGACAATAGCTAACTTTTCTCCTTGCTTGATGCCAAAAGTAATATCTTCTAACAGATAAGCACTGCCCCGTCGGATAGCTAAATTTACTTGCTCTAGTTCTAAAATCAAGATCGGTCTTTTCCTTACTTAGTTCAAACTTATTATATAATAAAAATAGCCCAATGAGTTCGGCAGGTATTCCCCATGGTTAGTCAAGTTAACAAAAACGAGATTATCTATCCTGAGAGCGACGGTAAACCGATGGCAGATAATACTAAACAATTTAACTGGATAGTAACGATTAAGCAGAATATCGACTGGTTATATATCGATGATCCCCAGGTATTTGTAGCGGGGGATCTGTTATGGTATCCCGTGGAAGGCCAGCCGAAAATTGCCGCCGCTCCTGATACGATGGTAGTATTGGGCAGACCGAAAGGCGATCGAGGTTCCTACAAACAATGGCAAGAGGATAATCTTGCTCCTCAAGTTGTCTTTGAGATTCTTTCTCCCAGTAACACCTCCATCGAAATGGCCAAAAAATTGCTATTTTATGATCGCTATGGAGTCCAGGAATACTACGTCTATGATCCCGATGATAATACTCTAGAAGCTTGGCAGCGAATTGGTGACAGTTTAGACAGTGTTAGTGAGGTTAATAATTGGGTGAGTCCCCGTTTAGGCATTCGTTTTGACTTAACCGACGAGTTAAAAATTTATCGTCCTGATGGCACTCAATTTTTGTCCTACAGCGAAATTAATCAACTACTGGAGCAGGAAAAGCAACGGGCTGAAAATGAACGCCAACGGGCAGAACAGGCCAATCAGCAGTTAGTAGAAATGGAGGCAAAACTGCAAAAATATCGTCAACTTTTTGGAGAATTACCTAACTAGGGTTTCCTGAATAAATGTGAAATATAGACGAGGTAAGGGGTTTGGTGGCCTGTTTGGCGAAGCAGCTGCAAGATTTTCAAGCTAGTGACTCAAAAACGGGAGCATCTTGATCGGCGATTGCGTCCTGTAGGGGCGAAGCATTCGGGCAATAACTTATTGCTGAAACCGTAGATTTTCTATCCGAATGCTTCGCCCCGATTTTTTCAGCCAGCCCTAACTAGCGAAGGGAGTATAACAAAAAAAGAGGACTGGTTAGTCCTCTTAACAAGATTAGTTTTCGCTAAATGTTAAACACAGAATGATTGCCAGGCCTAGTAGGCTAGACCCATACTGCGGGTGGTTTCTGCTCCGAGATAAACCCGAATGCTTAGGAAATCCGTCGGACAAGCGGTTTCGCAACGTTTGCAACCAATACAGTCTTCCGTGCGGGGGGAAGAGGCAATCTGGGCAGCTTTACAGCCATCCCAGGGGACCATTTCCAGCACGTCGAGGGGACAAGCCCGAACGCATTGGGTGCAACCGATACAGGTATCGTAAATTTTAACGCTATGAGACATTGAATTATGACTCCTTACCGAGTGTTCTCCATGTTAAATTTCGGGTTTATCGGTTAGTTTACCTTACAGCGATCTGTTCATCGCTCGATCGGTGACATAACTTTAAACTCTGTAACACTTGGGGCCAAATGGCGATCGCTAGTCAGGGATCGGGCAATTCTAAAATAGCCTTAAAGAATTGCTTGCCGGGGTTACGGGGGGAACCGAAAAAGGTAATCTGGATCGCAAGATAATTTATTTCGTTTGCCAGTATGACAGAAATAGCGATCGAATCAGTCCTACAGGAAAATCGGCTGTTTCCTCCCAGTGCCGAATTTTCTCAGAATGCCACAATTAAAAGCTTTGAAGAATACCAGCAACTCTACGCCAAAGCCAAGGCCGATCCCCAGGCTTTTTGGGCCCAATTAGCCGAAAAAGAATTACATTGGTTTGAAAAATGGTCAGAGGTTCTTGACTGGCAGCCCCCCTTTGCTAAATGGTTCGTCAACGGCAAGATTAATATTTGTTACAACTGTATTGACAGACATCTCACCACCTGGAGACGTAATAAAGCCGCCATCATCTGGGAAGGAGAACCGGGGGACAGCCGCACCATTACCTACGAACAGTTACACCGAGAAGTGTGTCAATTTGCCAACGCTTTAAAGGAATTAGGCGTTAAAAAAGGCGATGTGGTCGGAATTTATCTGCCGATGATTCCCGAAGCGGCCATCGCTATGTTAGCCTGTGCCAGAATTGGTGCGCCCCACAGTGTAGTTTTTGGGGGATTTAGTGCCGATGCTTTGCGCGAGCGTCTTAATGATGCGACTGCTAAGGTGGTAATCACTGCCGATGGTGGTTTCCGCAAGGATAAAGTCGTTGCCCTCAAGGAACAGGTAGATCTGGCTCTAGCCGATAATAGCGCCCCCAGTGTGGAAAAAGTTCTCGTTGTTCAGCGCAGCAAGGAACCAATCAATATGGTTGCCGATCGCGATTACTGGTGGCATGATCTACAAAAACAGGTATCTGCTAATTGTCCGGCCGAACCGATGGATAGTGAAGATATGTTATTTATCCTCTATACCAGTGGTTCCACGGGCAAACCGAAAGGAGTCGTCCACACCACCGGCGGTTATAATCTTTACACCCATGTCACCAGCAAATGGATTTTTGACCTGAAAGACACCGATGTTTACTGGTGTACTGCCGATGTGGGTTGGATTACCGGCCATAGTTATATCGTTTACGGACCGCTTTCTAATGGTGCAACGACGGTAATGTATGAAGGGGTTCCCCGTCCCTCTAATTTAGGTTGTTTTTGGGATGTAATCGAGAAATATCGGGTTAATATCTTTTATACTGCCCCCACTGCTATCCGCACTTTTATCAAAATGGGTGAAGACATCCCCAATAGCCGGGATTTATCCTCTTTGCGCTTACTGGGAACCGTGGGAGAACCGATTAACCCAGAAGCGTGGATGTGGTATCACCGGGTTATCGGTAAGGAAAAATGTCCGATTGTCGATACTTGGTGGCAAACGGAAACCGGGGGGATTATGATTACTCCCTTACCCGGGGCAATTGCCACCAAACCGGGGTCAGCAACCCTACCTTTCCCCGGTATTATCGCCGAAGTGGTGGACTTAGAGGGCAATCCCACCCACGCGAATGAGGGGGGTTATCTGGTGGTCAAACATCCCTGGCCCGGTATGATGCGAACAGTCTATAAAAATCCCGATCGCTTCCGCAATACCTACTGGGAACAGATCGCCCCCAAAGATGGCCAATATCTCTATTTTGCTGGGGATGGTAGTCGTCAGGACGAGGACGGTTATTTCTGGGTAATGGGGCGCGTTGATGACGTAATTAGCGTTTCTGGCCACCGTTTAGGGACTATGGAGATCGAATCAGCTTTAGTATCTCATCCTGCGGTAGCAGAGGCGGCTGTGGTGGGACGGCCGGATGAAATTAAAGGGGAAGAAGTCTATGCTTTTGTGACTCTGGAGGGACATTATGAAGCGAGTCAGGAGTTAGCGCAAGCATTAAAGGATCACGTTGTCAAGGAAATTGGCATTATTGCTCGACCGGGAGAAATCCGTTTTACCGATGTACTGCCAAAAACGCGATCGGGTAAAATTATGCGTCGTCTCTTGCGAACTTTAGCATCAGGTCAAGAGATTTCTGGTGATACTTCTACTCTAGAAGATCGATCGGTTTTGGACAAATTGCGCCAAGGTGCCTAATTTAATTGCCGGTTTTTCCTAGTAGTTAGGGTGAGGAATGAGAGCTAATCTTATCTCACTCTAACGGGAGTGATGATCGGTGAACATATTTGCTCAAGCAGCAAATCTATAGCTAATAATAATCCTGTTTGAAAGGTATAGGAGAATGGGAAGTGGGGAGTCGGTCGTCAATACCAAATTAGCTCATAAGCTCTCTTAATTTTTTGTGTGATAAGTTTAGATTATCTGGAAGCGATCAATCTTTGTGTCCTTTGTGTCTTTGTGGTTCGTTCCAGTTGATCTCGCGTAGCGAGCGCGTTGCGACCGCCAGCAGGAATGTATCCTATAATATATTTTACCCACCGAACCCAAGAGAGCCGATCATACTTCATGTTTATAAGAAAGGCTATAATAATAAAAATGGCTCTTCGGTTTGTGTTATGCAATGGACGGGGGTTATAAGGGATGTAACCCTTATATAGAAAGGCATTTAGCGATTTTTGTCAATTGTTTTTGCTCTAGAGCGAACTAATCAATTAAGTCTCTTACCAGATAAGGATTT
>NZ_JADBVE010000400.1:0-20236 GCF_020245285.1 Microcystis sp. M31BS1 | reverse complement strand
TAACTGATAACTGATCACTGATCACTGATAACTGATAACTGATAACTGATCACTGATCACTGATAACTGATAACTGATCACTGATAACTGATCACTGATAACTGATCACTGATAACTGATCACTGATAACTGATAACTGATAACTGATAACTGATAACTGATAACTGATAACTGATAACTGATAACTGATAACTGATAACTGATCTAGTTTTACTCAACCAATTTCTTCAGCAGGGCATCCACTTCCTCCAGGCCGGATTGATTATTTTTCAGCACATAAACCGCTCGCGCTTGCTTAAAAGCTTCCTCCGCCTCTCTTTTTCGTCCCCGCCCCGCGTAGGCCCGACCGAGATTAAGATAGACATCGGCGTTATTGGGGGCAATTTTGGCCAAATCTTGATAGGCGATAATTGCTGCAAGATAATCTTTTCTGGCCAGATGGATGCGACCGATTCCCGCTTGTGCTTCCAACGATTGGGGTTGTAGGAAAACAGCCCGACGATAAAAGGGAAGAGCCTCGTCAAAACGCTCTTGTTTTTCAAGTAAAATCCCTATTTTTAGCTGAATTAAAAAATTTCCGGCACTTTGTCGCTCTATTTCTTTTAAAATTTGGGTTCCGCCATTTAAATCGCCCTGTTTAAGCAAAAGGCTGGCCAGTTGCAATCTTAATTCACTATTGTTAGGGAATCTTTGCAGGGATTTTTGGAGAAAATCGAGGGCTTCGCTGGTTTTATTCTGTTCAATCAAAGCCTTACCCATGATTTCGTGGGCTTGCTGATTATTGGGGTCGAGAGCTAAAACCCATTGGTAAACTTCGCCCGCTTTTGCATAGTTTTTTTGCCGTAATAATACCACCCCTAAACCGAGGTAGTGTTGGACGTTTTTCGGTTCTATTTGGATAGCGTAGTAGTAAGCGGTGGCTGCATTGTCATAATCGCCGATATTAGCCAAACTATAACCGAGAGCATGGAAAAAGTCAGGATTACTCGGATCGAGACTTAAAGCTTTTTGGTATGCTTGGGCGGCGGCGTTATAATCCCCTTGCCGCGTTTGTAAAAAGCCAATCCCGGAGAAAATTCTGGCATTATTGCCATCAAGGGCGGCAGCCCGCTCGTAAATGGCTATAGCTTCCCCATAATTGCCATTTTTGACTAATTGCCGCGCTTGACGCAGTAGTTCGTTAACCTCTGAATCCTTGCTCACGATTGCCCCTGCGGGATTATCGGCGATCGCAATTGAGGGGGAAAAACAGCCCCCCGCGAGAAGACCGACGAGCAAGATTAAACGGGTAAATTGTTCCATCGCTTTACCTTTGTTAACGATTCTTAATTAAATTTTATTGTAAATAGTATTGACAAAAATCAACTATTCTGCATCACCCTTGAACGAGATTATTGCGGGCCTCTTGGGCGACTTGGGCGCTCTTGTCGCCGGTTAACTGGGTCAAAACAGCGATCGCATCTTGCCCCCCTAAGCGGCCTAAAGCTTGAGCGAGACGATAGCGCAGTTGCCAGTCATCATCATTAGCCAAGGGAACGAGTAAAGAGACGGCGCGAGGGTCGCCTAGTTCCCCAAAAGCACTGACGGCGGCCGTTTTTACCAATTCATTATCGGAGTTAAGGGCGATTTCCAGCAGTTCAAAGCCCCGGGGTTCCCCCAATTCGCCCAAAGCGGCCACAATGCTAAATTGAATTAACCAGTCGGAGGATTGTTGATAGACAGCCACCAGATCATCGTAGGCTGCCGTTAATTTTAACCCCCCGATCGCATCGGCCGCGGCCGCTTTCACATCTGCTTCCGGATCATGCAACAAACGATCGCGTAGAATAGTTAAGGCCAGATCAGGATTCTGACGACCGAGGATATCTAACTGACTTACCGCCGAATAACGCACCCTAGCGTTACTATCGTTAATCAAAGGCTGTAACATCTCGAAGGCGATTTCTGGGGCTAAATAACGCAGTTGATTAACTCCCGATAAGCGATCGCCATAATCATTGGAATCGAGCAGCCGTTGCACGGATTCAGGGGAATAATTCATAATTTGATGACACCCTTAACAATTGGACTGGTATTAATTGTCCCATGAATAGTTATCGAATCCTGACTATCTTGATCATCTTTAGTTCCCCGGTTTTTTGGGGCTGTAGTCCCCCCTCTCCTATTAAAAAAGAACCGACGGCTAAGATAATCATTTCTCCTTCTCCCAGTCCGATTATTTCCGCATCAGACATTAAAGCTGCTAATCGTTATCGTCAATTGGGATTACAGTATCGTCAACAGGGAGATTTTGTCAAAAGTATTGAGGCTTTAAAAAAATCGGTACAGTTAAACCCCAATCATCTAGACGGGAGAGTAATTTTAGGTTGGACACAACACCTCGCTAAACAACCTTTAGCGGCACAAACAACCCTAGAGGAAACGATTAAAATTGCTCCCGATCATGTGGCTGCTTATAATGCTTTAGGAATTGTTTATCTTGTCGGTGGTCATCTTGAAAAAGCCGTAGTCACTCATACTAAAGCCGCTAATTTAAAACCCGATAATGAAATCGCCTACTATAATTTATCCCTCGCCTATCATCGCCTCAAAGATTTTGATTCAGCTATTAATAACGCTAAAAAAGCAGTTAAATTAGAGCCAAATAATCCCCATCCTCTTGTGGCTTTGGCAATGATTTATTTAGATAAAGGTGATAGTAAAAAAGCGCAGGATACCTATAGAAAGGCTAGGAATTTAGACAGTCGTTATCGACAAAAATGGTTTCTGGCACACCTGAAGGAAGCTGGTTTTAGTCAGGAGCAAATTAAATTAGTCGAAAAGTTACTATCCCAGATTTAAAATTATTATTTCCCCTTAAGATGCCTGTCGATGTCCCAGTTTTAGGAAAATAGTTTCTAAATCTTCGCGGCAAGTATAAAACTCGCTTAAGTTCAGACCAGAAACGACTAAAGATTTCAACAATTCGGCACTATCTTCTAGGGTTCCCGTAAATTTAACCCGGAGAGTATTAGTATGAATAATTCTTTGCCAACTTTCCACAAAAACACATTGTTTAAGAGCAGTTTCTAAGGCTTCTAAATTGCCTAGAGTCGTAATCTGCAAGTATTGACCAGCTAGACGTTGATTTAATTCTTGTAAAGAGGTGCTTTCCACTAGATAACCTAATTCCATGATGCCCACAGAACTACAAAGTTCGGCCAAATCACTAAGGACATGGGAGGAAATTAAAATAGTCATACCTGCCGATTGTAAGACTTTAATAATCTCACGAAATTGTAGGCGAGCGATCGGGTCTAATCCAGAAACTGGTTCATCGAGAAGTAAAATTAAAGGTTCATGAATAATCGTGCGGGCTAAACTTAAACGTTGTTTCATCCCCCGGGACAAAGTAGCGATCAAATTATGGCTTTTACCGGTTAATTGTACCAGTTCTAGAACCTCATAAATGCGGCGATGACGTTGGGAGCGAGGGATATGATAAAGACGGGCAAAATAATCCAGATAATTCCAGACATTTAGGTCATCGTAGAGGGGAAAATTATCGGGTAGATAACCTAAATTTCTTTTGAGACGGGGATTACTCTCATCTCTTAAAAGACGTTCTCCGTGCAGATATATTTCTCCCGTTGTCGGTTCTTCCGCTGCCGCTAACATCCTAATTAAAGTGGTTTTTCCCGCTCCATTTGGACCGATTAACCCGTAAACTTCCCCCGCTTCAATCTGTAAATCCACTTGATTAACAGCCCCATGGCGGTCAAATTGTTTGGTTAAACCAACGGTAGCAATGGCTAATTCTGGTGTGTTCATAAAGTTTTAGTAGTGGGATTGCTGACAAACTGGCCACCACATTCTTAACATTAACGTTTGGGTTTCCCGTTATCAATAGAACCACTCTTGATGGTATGGTGAGAACCACAACTAGGACAAGGCAATACAGGCGAAGAGGTGATTTTGTTCTGTGTTAGACTGATATTTGAGTAAGTCTAACACGAACCACAAAAAGATATTGATCAGAAAACTGATCATCAAGCTAGATGTTTAAAGACTGATGTGAGCCGATTATAGCAATTTCCATAGTTGTGAGGTACAGAGTCTTAGGTTTTGAGGAGTCAGGAGTCAGGAGTCAGGAGATAGGAGATTATTTTATTTATTCTCCCTACACCCTACACCCTACACCCCACACCCTACACCCCACACCCCACACCCCACACCCTACACCCTACACCCTACACCCTACACCCTGCCCCCAGGAAAAACTTTTTCAGCAAACCCTAATTATCTGATGATTGCTGGATTTAATACCATGTATAGACGAGAATTACTGCAATTTATTGGCTCTCACGCTCTTTTTGGGGCTATTAATCCAGAATTTACTTGGAATTATCAAAATATTGACCATTGGGGCGAATTATCAAGGAATTATCGTCTCTGCACCACGGGAAAGCAACAAACACCGATCGATCTGAGTATAGTGACTGAAAAAGAGCTATACCAACCCACCTTTAATTATCGTCCTGTACCCTTAAAAATTCGCCATAACGGTCGTACAATCTTAGTTCAGACCGAAAAAGGTGGAAACATGAGTTTTCACGGCGAAAACTGGGATTTGTTGCAGTTTCATTTTCATCATCCCAGCGAACATCAGATTAAAGGTCAGTCTTTCCCTCTAGAAATTCATTTAGTGCATCGAAATGGGAAGGGAAATTTAGCAGTTGTGGGTATCTTAGCCGAAATCGGCGCTTTTAATCCCTATTTACAAACGATTTGGGCTTATTTGCCCCAAGAACCTTCTCCTGAAATGATTATCCCCGATACTTGGGTCAATGCTGGGCTTTTACTGCCAGAAAATAGCGGTTTCTATGAATATCGGGGGTCTTTGTCCACTCCTCCCTGTAGCGAGGATGTTCTCTGGTTAGTCTGGCAAAATGCGATCGAAATTTCTCCCCAACAACTGCAACAATTGGTCGCGATTTTTCCGAGTAATGCGAGGAATATTCAACCCTTAAACGGGCGCTCGATCCTACATTCCTAGCATAAATTGGCGGCATTTTAGCTAATTTAGATAATTTTATTAACTTTTAGACCAACAATGGTAAATAACTCAGGAATGCGCTCAATAACTAAAGCTTCGGTGGCTGTCCAGTCACTTTCCTTAGTGGCTAAAACCCCCAGAACACTCAGAGGAACCTGTAGAAATAGGTGACTTAAGAGGAGAGCGATCGCAGCGATTACTAAACCTAAAAGCCGCCATTGGGGGAGATAGGCGGCCACGGCAGCCGCTAGAGGGGCAAAATTGTAGATTGGCCAAGTGATGAGAATTAAGAGGACGACTCCCAAAAGAGTAAGAAGACGATGGCGAGGACGTTTAAAAAGAGAGAGAATTTTTAACTGTTCGGGGGTGAGTTGACTCGGTTTCAGAGCAACCAACAAAAGACTAAAAATATCAAAAGGTTTTGTCCACTGCATCCAAAAGACGGGTATGATAGCGATCGCTCCTAGAAATAGCCATTCTAGCCAAAGAAAAGGCAAGGGATCGCCCACAGCTAAACCAATCCAAGCGATTTGTAAAAAGATTGGCAAGGCCGCTAACCCCGCCAGATGAATCCACAAAAAAGGTTCTGATTTCATAGAGGGAAGTGGGGAGATGGGGGAGTGGGGGAGCAGGGGAGTGGGGGAGTGGGGGAGTGGGGGAATTATGAATTATGAATTATGACTGATAACTGATAACTGATAACTGATAACTGATAACTGATAACTGATAACTGATAACTGATAACTGATAACTGATAACTGATAACTGACTCCCGACTCCCGACGGTTCAAGTCTAATTAACTGGATAAAGTGCGACGTTTCATGACCATTTCGTAGGCTTCGATAATGTCGCCTTCTTTCCAGTCATTGAATTTAGAAACACCGACACCGCACTCGAAACCGGTAGCTACTTCCCGGGCATCTTCCTTCATCCGTTTGAGGGAATCAAGAACTCCCTGATAAACAATTTCCTTGCCGCGACGCACCCGCAGGAAGCGATTCCGCACCAGTTTACCTGATTGGACATAACAGCCCGCCACGGCCCCACGACCGACGGTGAAGACGGCACGCACTTCGGCAAAACCGAGGTGTTCTTCCACTTCTTCGGGGTCGAGAAGACCTTCCATCGCCCCTTGAATATCATCGAGAAGCTTGTAGATGATATTGTAATCGCGGATATCGACCCCTTCCCGATCGGCGGATGCGCGCGCACCACTGGCAAGGGTGGTATTAAAGCCCACCACCACCGCACCACTAGCGGCGGCCAGATCCACATCGGTTTCGGTGATTTCCCCTGGAGAGGCGAGGAGAACGCGAATCTGCACTTCGTTTTGGGGTAACTGTTTGAGCGCACCGAGGATGGCCTCGACGGAACCTTGCACATCTGCCTTGAGGATGAGATTAAGTTCCTTGAGTTGTCCTTCTTGAGCTTGGATAGAGAGGGTGCTAAGGCTAACGCGACGAGAAGAGAGGGCCTGTTGTAAACGGGTGTTGCGTCGTTCGATCGCCCGTTGATCGGCAATCGCCCGGGCCTCTTTTTCACTTTCATAGACATCGAATTCATCGCCAGCGGCCGGCACATCACTGAGACCGAGGATTTCCACGGCGAAGGAGGGGGTGGCCGCTTCGACTTTTTGACCGCGATCATCGATCATAGCCCGAATTTTGCCGAAAACGGAACCGGCGACGATGCTATCACCGACGCGGAGAGTGCCATTCTGGACGAGCAGGGTAGCCACGGGGCCTTTGGTGCGATCGAGGTTAGCTTCGATGACGGTTCCCTTCGCCAAGCGGTCGGGGTTAGCGACCAATTCCTCCACTTCTGCCACCAAGAGGATCATTTCCAGCAGATTATCGAGATTTTCACCCCGCAGGGCGCTAACGGGAACCATGATCGTCTCACCGCCCCAATCTTCGGCCACCAGTCCCTGTTCGGTCAATTCCTGTTTAATCCGGTCGGGGTTAGCAGAAGGTTTATCGACTTTGTTAATCGCCACCACGATGGGGACTTCGGCGGCCCTGGCGTGACTAATTGCCTCTTTCGTTTGGGGTTGTACACCATCATCGGCGGCCACCACCAGTACCGCTATATCGGTGACTCTCGCCCCACGGGCGCGCATGGCGGTAAAAGCTTCGTGACCGGGGGTATCCAAAAAGACAATCTGTTCCGGTTTGCCGTTATGTTCCACATCGACGTGGTAAGCACCGATGTGCTGGGTGATGCCGCCGGCTTCCCCCTGGGCGACTTTGGTTTTGCGGATCGAGTCGAGGAGGGTGGTTTTGCCGTGGTCAACGTGACCCATAATGGTGACGACGGGGGGACGACGCTGGAGACTTTCCCAGTCGGAGACATCGATCATCTCCGTGGTTTTGATCGCCGCCGACTGGGTGCTGGGGGTTTCCACGGTCATCTCGAAGTCCCTGGCGATCATTTCGATCGTGTCCACGTCGAGAGTTTGGGTGATATTCACCGCCATCCCTTTAAAAAATAGGGTTCTGATGATCTCGGTTTCCGGGACTTTCATCAATTCCGAGAGGTCGCGCACGGTGAGACTGCCGGTGATGATGATGCTTTCTGGGCGTTTTTCCTCTTGGGGTTCTTGGCGCTCGCTTTTCGGACTGCCGGTGTGGGCGGTTGGTTTACTGGGCCGCTTAACTTTGACTGCTGTTGGGGTGCCAGGGGTGGCAGCTTTAGCGCTGGGCGGTTTGGGGGGACGAGCAGTGGAAAGGGTAAAACTGGGGCTATTGATTAACCCGGATAGTTCCGATTCTAGATCATCATCATCTTCAAAGAGAGCTTGGGTGCGGCGTTTGTTTTTGCCAGCAGTTTTGGCAGTTTTGGCCGCTTTTTTCTCTTCTTCTTCTTCCTCTTCCCAGCTAGATTTTTTAGCCATGCGAGGGGGCATGGTCGGTCGTTTGAGTTTTTTGGGCCCGTCTGCTCCGAGCAATCCGGTATCTGTATCGATTTCTGTGCCATCAACACCAGATTTCTTGGTGGTGTCGGTTTCTTCCTCGCCAGTAGCCGAGATTTTAGCGGGCATACCAGGGCGAACCGGGCGCTTCAATTCCACCGTCTCCCGCACTTCTCTAGTTGGTTCCGCCAGTTTCGGGCTTTTTCCGTCGGGTTTGCGGTTGAGGGTCGGTTTTTCTGGTTTAACCAAGCCAGCCCTGCGCTCAGGGCTAGGGGCGTTTTCGCTCTCGCCGCGCTCGCGTTTTTCTCCCCGGGGCCTGTCGTTACCGCCGGGGGCATTTTTAGATCGGGGTTCTGGCCGGCCCGAGGTGCTGCCCGGGCGTGGTTTCGGGGTGAGGGAAGGTCGATTAGGTGGGGCGATTAAGGTGGGGGCTGCTTCTGGCACTAGCGGGGTTTCGGTCGGGGTTTCTTTCACACTGGCGGACTGAGATAGCATCTGTGCAGCAGTGGCGGTAGCTCCATTTTTCTGCTCGGTGGGGGGAGTTTTTTCGGCCGCACCGTCGCGCCCTGGGGGAGCAACGAGGGGTTTAACTGGGGGACGGGGAGGACTGATTAAAGTCGGTTTAGCTGAGGACCCGGCAGGCCCGGGATAGATTTCCCCTTCTTCGCCAGTTTCGGGGCGGTTGTGTTTATGCAGGGCTAAAATCTTTTGTTTTTTTTCTTCGGCAGGACTAGCCGATTCTCGCTGACCCGTGCTATTTTTACTGGTACTCGAGGCCAATCCCTTCGCAGCGATTGCTTTGATGCGTTGGGCATCCTCTTCGCTGATCGTGCTACTGTGGCTCTTGTACTCGATGTTCAACTGGTCACAGATGTCCAAAATGTCTTTGTTGTCTAGATTCAATTCTTTTGATAAATCGTAAATTCTGACTTTCGCGTTACTCATCCATTATCCCCCGGCTAAAGTGTTAGTGATCCTATAAGTTGGCTGATTTTTTGATCCTGTCAGGACTGCCCCCTTTCCATGCTAACGATTTTGTGGCTATGATCGTCAATTTTAATCCTGATTTGAACGACCTTGCTTGGCAGTCCCGAGGCGCTCTTGCAAGGATTCATAGAGCGTTTCGGGAATATTGGCTTTTAGGGCCCGTCCGAGACGATTTTTTTGCCGGGCTAATTGCAGGCAGTTAGGTTGCGGACAGATATAGGCAGCTCTTCCCATTCCTTGATCTAATTGTATCTGTCCGGACGGGTGTAGTCGGACAATTCGCCAAAAGGATTCTTTCGGGGCGAAGAGACGGCAGCTAATACAGCGTCGATAATTGACGAAGGGGTTCATTCTTGGTCTAAATCCTGCGCTTCTGGGTCGGTTTCATCGGTTTTTACCTCTTGTTCGCCTTTATAGAGGACTATATCCTTAATATCGATTTTCCAGCCCGTCAGACGGGCGGCTAGACGCACGTTCTGCCCTTCTTTGCCAATCGCTAAACTTAATTGATCCTGTGCCACCAGTACCAATGCTTGTCTTTCTTCGGCATTAGTGAACAAAACTTGGTCGATACGGGCGGGACTAAGGGCATTGGCGATGTAGGTGGCGGGATCTGGAGACCAGCGAATCACGTCGATTTTTTCCCCCCGCAATTCGTTAACCACGGCTTGAATCCGGGAACCTCTAGCCCCAATACAAGCCCCAACCGGATCCACGTCTCTCTCTAAGGTATCGACGGCGATTTTTGTCCGCGAACCAACGTGACGGGAGGGGGGATTGGCTTCCCGGGCGACGGCGACAATACGCACGATTTCCTCTTCGATTTCGGGAACTTCGTTGGCGAACATATATACTACCAAGCCCGCCGCCGCTCTGGAAACAATTAATTGCGGGCCGCGGTGAGAACCTTCTAGGACTTTTTTGAGCAGAACTTTAAAGGTGGCGTTGGCGCGATAGTTATCGTTGGGCAGCTGTTCCCGTTTGGGTAGTTCTGCTTCCACTTCTGGTTGACCGTAGGTACTTTGTACCATGACAATAGCGGCCTGTCTTTCAAAACGGACGACTCGGGCCTGTAAAACCGTTCCTTCCAGATCTTGGAACTCCTCTTGAATCATTTTGCGTTGGTTATCCCGCAGTTTTTGCAGTAAAACCTGTTTAGTTTGAATTGCCGCCATGCGACCAAATTCTCTTTGGTCGGGGGTGACATCAAGAACTACTTCATCCCCTAATTGGGCCTCATCGGCCACTTCTTGCACTTCTTTGAGACCGATGTGATGGTCGGGATTGGTCACTTCTTCCACAATAGTTTTAGTCGAAAGGATGCGAAACCCTTCTTCTTCTACGTCTAATTCCACATCAAAGTTATTGAAATAATCTTCATGAAATTGAGCGGCTTTTTCTAAACTTTGGGCGCGTCGATAACGTTCATACCCCTTGAGAAGTGCTTCACGCAAGGCTTCCTGTACGGCATTTTTGGGCAGATTATGTCGTTGGCTAATTTCTTCGAGCATTATTTTTAAACCAGGCAAATTAACAGTAGCCATAATTATTTTTTCTCCTTACTTTTGAGTCATTATTTTTTTAGCCTTATATCAGTTATCAGTTATCAGTTATCAGATGTAAGTTTTAAGTTAATCAGTTAGTTAGTTATCTTCATCTTTATCCCTGATTACTGATTACTGATCACTGATTACTGCGCTGCTCATCTAAACGGACGCTGATGACGGTAGTGCGATCGATGGTCAGGGAGCGACCTTTTTGGTTAAGATAAATAGATTGCTCATCTCTACCTTGCAGTTTTCCGCGCCATTCTTTTGGTTTTCCCTGGCTATCCTGGCCGGTAACGATGACGGGAAAACCTTTAAAAGACTGAAATTCGCGTTCGCTGCTCAGTTGTCGAGAAATGCCGGGGCTAGATATTTCCAAAACGTAGGCCCCGGGTAAGATTTCTTGACTGTCGAGGGCGGTTTCTAAAGACCGACTCATCTGCTCACAGTCCTCTAAACCAGTATCTCCCGCAAGATTGCGAATATCGACGCGCAGGACGGGAGGCCTTTTATTGGTTTGGAAAACGATATCGACCACTTCTAGCCCCAAGTTTTCAGCGATAGGGGTGGCTAGGTGCAGCAGGTCGGGGATGAGCGGATGAGTCATGATTTGGACAATAAAAAAAGCGGGCGAAACCCACTTCCCTAAACTGTTAGTGATTGGGATAGGCAGTTGTTAGACTACCTAGCTGAATACAATATAGCAAAAAACCGTCATCACTATTTGCCCTCAGGGTCGTGCTTGGGGGAAAACAGAACAGTGGTCACGATCGAGTCGATCTGTCACAATGAATACAGGGTAACTAGATATAGAGTCAATTATGGATCAAAAATCTCCACTCACCGTAGTTAGAGCCAAGTCAGCTAAGAATCGTGGTCGTCGGCCAGTATGGAAAGGGATTGTCAGCACTTGGATGATTCTGCAAACCTTTGGCCATGTCACTCCTGCTTGGAGTCAAAAAAACCAAAATACCCTCACCTACGGTGAATTGTTAGAGAAGATCGACCAAGGAAAGGTAAAAAAGGTGGAAATCAATCCTTCTTTGCAGCAGGCAGCAGTTACCCTCGTCGGTCAAACGGACAAGGATCCCCCGAAGGAAGTCAATTTATTTGACCAAAATCCCGAATTAATCAAGAGACTCGATGCTAAAAAAATTGAGTACGGCATTCTCCCCAGCACTGACAATTCGGCCTTGATCAATGTTCTCACTAACCTGTTAGTGATTATTCTCGTCTTGGGATTATTGGTGTTTATTATCCGTCGTTCTGCTAATGCTTCCGGTCAAGCGATGAACTTCGGTAAATCAAGGGCGCGGTTTCAGATGGAGGCGAAAACTGGCATAGAATTTAATGATGTGGCGGGTGTGGATGAGGCCAAGGAAGATCTAGAGGAAGTGGTGACATTCCTCAAACAACCCGAAAAATTTACGGCTATTGGCGCAAAAATCCCCAAAGGAGTCCTGTTAATCGGGCCACCGGGGACGGGGAAAACTTTACTGGCTAAAGCGATCGCAGGAGAGGCGGGAGTGCCTTTTTTCAGCATCTCTGGGTCGGAATTTGTGGAGATGTTTGTCGGGGTTGGTGCGTCGCGAGTGCGAGATCTATTCCGAAAAGCCCAGGAAAATGCCCCTTGTTTGGTTTTTATCGATGAAATTGATGCCGTTGGTCGTCAACGAGGGGTCGGTTATGGGGGAGGTAATGATGAACGGGAGCAAACCCTGAACCAATTATTGACGGAAATGGACGGTTTTGAGGGAAATACCGGCATTATCGTCATTGCCGCCACCAACCGCCCCGATGTTTTGGATTCGGCCCTGCTGCGTCCGGGTCGTTTCGATCGACAGGTAGTGGTGGATTATCCAGATTTTAAGGGACGTTTGGGCATTTTGGAGGTCCATTCTCGCGATAAAAAGGTGGCTGCTGATGTGGCTCTGGAGGCGATCGCCCGGCGCACACCGGGTTTTACTGGGGCAGATTTGGCTAATATGCTCAACGAAGCGGCGATTTTTACTGCTAGACGGCGGAAAGAGGCGATTACCATGGAGGAGGTCAACGATGCGATCGATCGGATTGTGGCCGGTATGGAAGGGCGTGCTTTAGTGGATAGTAAAGCCAAGCGTTTGATCGCCTATCATGAAGTCGGCCATGCGATTGTCGGTACTCTCTGTCCCGGCCACGACCAGGTGGAAAAAGTCACCCTGATTCCCCGGGGGCAAGCGCTGGGGTTAACTTGGTTCACTCCCGATGAAGAACAGGGTTTAACCAGTCGTTCCCAGTTATTAGCCCGAATTGCGGGATTATTAGGGGGACGAGTGGCGGAGGAATGTGTCTTCGGTGAGGATGAAGTGACCACCGGGGCCGGTAATGATATTGAAAAAATTACCTATCTGGCCCGACAGATGGTAACGCGTCTGGGAATGTCGGAATTGGGATTGATTGCTCTAGAGGAGGAGGGCAATTCCTATCTCGGTGGTGCTGCTGCTGGTTATCATGCCGACCATTCTTTCGCGATGATGGCGAAAATTGATGCACAAGTACGGGAACTTGTCAAGCAATGCCACGATTTAGCAACAAAACTTATCCTTGACAATCGTGTGGCGATCGATCGCTTGGTGGATATACTGATTGAACAGGAAACCATTGACGGCGACGAATTCCGGCGTTTATTGACGGAATTTCAGCAACAAGCGGATCGGTCAATGGTGACTACGGTTTAATTTGCCCTTCGTCTCCTCGCTTCGATTAAGTGGTTAGGAGACGATTTCAGCAGACAATCTGCTAATCAGTCGGACAAAGCCAGAATTAACGACTAACGTTGTGAGCAGGAATTTTATTAATGGAATGGCCGTTATGATTGCCTTTGGTGGAGGCAATAATATTAGCTTCTAAAGCTGAAGTCATCTCGGCCAACATTTCTAGATTGAAACGATAGCCAACGTTGCGGACGGTTTGAATTAAATTAGGTTGTCTGGGATCGGTTTCGATTTTTTTCCGCAGAGAGAGAACATGAGTATCAATTGTCCGGGGATTATCAATTTCCTCAGGCCAAGCGCGACGCAGTAAATCGGCTCTTGATAGGGGTGTTCCCTCCGCTTGGGCTAAAACGTAGAGTAGGCTAAATTCTTGGGGCGTTAATTCGATATACTCCCCGCGAAATTGTACCCGTCGTTGGGCTAAATCTATTTTTAATTGCCCATAATCCAAGTGTAGGGGAGCAGCCCTACTGCCTAAACGACGAGTTAACACTTCTACCCTAGCCATAAATTCTTGCATTCCAAAGGGCTTTTTCAGGTAGTCGTCGGCCCCGGCTTTTAAACCATTGACCACGTCTTTTTCGCTATTGCGGGCCGAGAGAATCAGTATTAAAGACTGTTTTTGTTGATAAAGCCAACGGCAGAGTTCGATTCCATCCCCGTCCGGCAAGTCGGAATCGATAATTGCTAAGGTTGGTTGACGATGAAGGAAAGCTTGACGCGCACTTTGCAGGGTTGCCGATTGGTTAACCAAATAACCGGCCTGTTGCAGATGCCAAGCTAATAGCGATCGCAAGTGCGGGTTGCCCTCAACAATAGAAATATGGATCGATACCACTTGAGTTTCTGCCCCATTACTGCACAGATTGACACATTGTCAGGGTATCAGAATTAATGTCAAGATGTTGTAACAATCGTAACATTCGTCAGGAGTCAGGAGTCAGGAGTCAGGAGTCAGGAGTCAGGAGATTATTTTTATACTAAATCTGGTTATTAAAAACTGATTATTTAGGGGTTGCCGAAAAAATCTAAAAACCTTGTTGGGTAAAACTTTTAGACTTTTTGGTTTCCAAAAAGTACCAGATCTGGGAGTGATCGGGGGGAAAATTCCGGGACTTTTTCCCTGAAAATTAGGTAATTGACCCCCTCAAAATCGCTAAAACCCTACACCCTACACCCTACACCCTACACCCTGCCCCCACCGAAAAGCTTTTTGCCGCAAACCCTACTTATGCACAAAAAAAACTCGTTTACTTTTCCGTAAACGAGTTTACTTTCCATGATATGATCAATAGTCCTTTGAGTTATTTAGCAACTGCTACCGGTGCTTTGACGGGCTGGGGCTGGGGCTGCAGGTCGCGCAAACTTGGGAAAAGGAAGTGGTTTTCCTCCACATATTGCGCTCCAAACAGTCCTTTTTCAGCCCAGAAATAGCGATCGGTTGTATGCTCGTTACGCTTAACAATCAATAAAGCTGGTGGGCTAATGCCTATAGCTTGAATATACTTACGCGCCGCAGTTACGGGTTTATCCTCGCCACTTTCAATACTATACTGGGGTACAAGTTCAAGTATCTTACGTCCTTCTTGACGACGGCGACTCTTACGTTTCCGTTTTCTGGCCAACCCAATTACCTCCTGTTCTGGCTAATCGTTGTAATGATAGTTACAAAAGCCGTAGCGATTATATCCCTTCTAGACCAAGAAATCAAGTGTCTCTCACAAACCCAATTACAGACAAGTTTGACTAGAAGCTAGACTGAGACTAGGTTTAAGTTTTTCTGACAAAAACACAGCCCCAAATCCCGATACAAAACTTATTATTTTTAAACTTTTTTTAATATATACCGTGATCCACCCCGAAAATAGTGACCAAACCCTTGTTCTAACTGCTTTTTGCCGGTTGCCCTCGACCCAAGGGGAGGGACATTCTCTCCCCTGTCAACTGGGAAATAAAACTGGCAACCCTAGCTTGATCAAGGTTTTCTGATTTTTTACTTTTTACTTTCTTAGTATGTCCTTCTCCTCCCCCTCCCGGACTCCCCTGAGTGATGATTTTATTGCCCTGTGTCAGGCACAGATGGAACTTTTGCGGGAGCAAATGAAAACGGACAGAAGTGCAGTTTATTTAACTGAACCTTTATCGAGTAATTTAATCCCAGTCGTTGTTTATCCGCCTTTTAACCCCCCTTCTCCCCAAAAAAAGCGGCTTTCCTTACAACCAGAGCAACCAGCAGCCGACTTGTTAACTGCGGTTAAGTTAGAAGATTTATCCCACCTCTGGGGTAATCAGGAGAGCGTCAGCGGTCATCGCTTGTTTTTACCCTTAATGTATGAAGAGGGCATGATCGGATTATTGGTGACAACCCGAGAAAAACGACCTTGGCAAAGTTGGGAATTAACCCAGATGGAAAAAATCACCCAAACCCTCGCTTTAGCCTGTGTACTCGATCGCCAATTGGGAGAAGAACGTTATTATCGACAATGGCAACGACAGCGCCTCGATACCTTTCTCCATCAAATCCGCAATCCCCTCACCGCTTTAAAAACCTTTGGTAAACTTCTACTCAAAAGGCTTTTAGCCGAAGAGGGTAACGATCCCGCCATTACTGGTATCCTGAGAGAAAGCGATCGAGTTCGCGACTTAATCGCCGAATTTGAGGCACAAATTCAGCAAGAAAGCGAAAATTACCCCACCGTCGATATTCCTCTCCTGCAAGCGCAATCTTCCCCCACCGCCTTTCTCTTACCTGCTGGCAGCGGCCAACTAACTCCGATCGATCTCCATGATCTTCTCGATCCGCTGCTCCTTTCGGCCCAAGCGGTAGCCAAAGAGAGAAATCTCAGTCTAGAAACGATTCACGGGGAAGATATACCACTTATTCGGGCCAATATCCCTGGTTTGCGGGAAGTATTCAGTAATTTAATTGATAATGCCCTCAAATATACTCCTGCTGGCGGAAAAGTCACCGTCGAGGTGCATAATGTTAAGAATAGTGTAGAAATTGTTTTTAAAGACACGGGTTATGGTATTCCGACGAGCGATCAAGAAAGAATTTTTCAACGTCACTACCGGGGAGTGCAAGCAGGGGGAGATATACCGGGTACAGGATTAGGTTTAGCGATCGCCAAAGAATTAATTACCAGCATGGGGGGGACGATCGAATTTATCAGTCCCAATCCCGAGCCAACAAGTTCCCCCTACCCCGGCACGGTTTTTCGGGTTAGTATGCCGGTTATAGCCGATAGACATCTTAGTATAGAAGGATGATCTGGTGGTCAATTCTGCCTATTTTCTCCCTCAGGAGATTCCTGGGGCGATCGGTTAAAATATATGGAAAATATCAGTGTCAATGGTAACTTGGCCGTGAAGCAGAGAATTAAGTAAATTATGCCAACTATCGAACAATTAGAACCCGCCGATAAGGCCGATGTGGTAGTATATATGCCCTACTATGCCAAGGACAAACATAGTATCCTGCCCTATGCGATCGCTTTGTATCAAGCCGGATCTTTAGAAGGTCGTCGTCGCATAGAAAACAGTCAAGGGATTCCCTTTGTGGCATCTTGGTATGTATCAAAATTGCCCTCGGAATTGACCCGTTGTCGTTTACAATTTGAAGGACAGGCCGACCTAAGCTATGAGATGACGATTATTAACGCCGAGTTGATCGAATATCTTATCGATGCGATTAAAACCTTTAAGCAGCTAGGTTCAGCCGACTTTTCGCAGGGATTTTATCGGAAACTGCTGCGATTTGAAGAATAAAATTCGGGATTTTACGGGTTAAAAAGGAGCAAATCGTGGCGAAATCAGCCAAATCTATACTTATCTCTTCCCTGGAACCCCTCAGTGGTAAATCGGGAACTATCGTCGGTTTAGCGCATCTCTTGCGGCAAAAAGGACTAGAGATAAGTTACGGCAAACCAGTGGGCAATTGTCCGGGCTACGTCGATGGGCAATTGGTCGATGAGGATGTAGAATTTATTCGGCAATTATTAGAATTATCCCCCGAACAGCTGCGCTTACCCCTGATCTATACAGATGTGGATTCCGTTGCTAAACGTCTGCAAGGTGCAGATCAACAGGACTACGGCAATATTCTTACTGGTTATCTCGATCGAGTTAACAGTGATATTACCCTCCTCGAAGGGCCGGGGACTCTCTGGGAAGGCAGTATTTTTCAGCTATCGATGGGGGAAATGGCCAAAATTCTCCAGACTCCGATCCTATTGGTGGCCCGCTATAGTTCTCCCCTGATTGCCGATAGTCTGCTGAAAGCGCAACGGGAATTAAATAATCAGCTGCTGGGGGTAGTAATTAGCGATATTCCCACCGATGATTGGGAGGAAGTACAATCCCTCCTGAAACCCTATCTCGCGGGCCAAGGCGTGGAGGTTTTAGGACTGTTACCCGCTAGTAAATTATTGCGTAGTATTAGTGTTCGGGAAATTGTCCATCTTTTGGAGGCCAAAGTATTATGTCGGCCCGATCGTTTGGATTGGATGGTAGAAAGTTTAGCGATCGGGGCGATGAATGTCAACGCCGCTTTAGAATATTTTCGCAAGGGGGAAAATATGGCCGTGATTACGGGTGGCGATCGCACAGACCTCCAGTTAGCTGCCTTAGAAACTTCTACCACCTGTTTAATCTTAACCGGTTCCATCTCTCCGGATCCCCTGATTCTGGGCCGGGCCGAGGATTTAGAAGTACCAATTCTCTCGGTAAATTTAGATACTCTCACCACCGTGGAAATCGTCGATCAGGCCTTCGGGAAGATTCGCTTACAGGAACAGGTAAAAGTCGCTTGTATTCGAGAATTAATGGGGGAACATTTTCAGATCGATCGCCTGTTAGAAAAGTTAACAATAGGGGCGTAATTTCTCCCCAGCTGCCCAGAATTTCATGGGAAATCACTTCATGAGTCTATCATCCTCCCCTGTGTCCCCTCCGGTCAAAGAAAATGACTGGAGCTTATTATTAAGATTATTTCCCTACGCAAAAAAGGAAAAAGCTCTGCTATTTTGGTCATTAATACTTCTTTTTCCCCTATCTCTCACGGGGGCAGTCCAACCCTTAATTATCGGTCAAGCGGTCTCCCTTTTGCAAAAGGAACAAACTTGGGATTTTTTGGCTCAAATGCCCTTAACAGCAGCCATTAACACCCTAATTATTATCCTGTCGGTTTCGATTATTTTACGACTGATTTTAGGGACAACACAAGGTTATCTAGTACAGAAAGTCGGTCAGTCAATTACTGCTAATGTCCGGGAAGATTTATTTAGCCATGTTACCTCCCTTTCCTCTAGTTTTTTTGATCGCTCTCCCGTGGGACGTTTAGTCACCCGTTTAACCAGCGATGTGGAAGCATTAGGAGAAGTTTTTGCTAGTGGGGCGATCGGAGTTGTCAGTGATCTGGTTAATATTTTAGTTATTATCCTCACCATGTTTACCCTGCAATGGCAATTAGCTCTATTGTTGGTGTTGATGTTATTTCCTGTCACTGCTTTAATTATCTTTTTTCAAAAACAATATCGCAGCGCTAACTATCAAGTACGCGAGCAATTATCAAAACTTAATGCCCAATTACAGGAAAATGTAGTCGGAGTTAATATTGTTCAATTATTTCGCCGCGAACGCTTTAACGCTGAAATGTTTCGCACTATCAATACTCAGTATCGTCGCTCCCTAGATAAAACAATTTTTTATGATTCGGCCGTCTCAGCTACGTTGGAATGGATCGGATTAATTGCCGTGGCAGGAGTATTATGGTTAGGCGGGATTTTGGTTCTCCAGAAAACCATTGATTTTGGGGTTTTATCGGCTTTTATTTTATTCTCCCAACGTCTCTTTAATCCCCTGCGTCAGTTTGCCGAAAAATTTACCATGTTTCAATCGGGTTTTACTGCTATTGAGCGCATTGGGGAATTAATTAGTATTCCCATTGAAATCAAAGATTCTAACAATTATAAAGAGATTTCTTTCCCAGAAAAACGTCAAACTGGCGAGATTATTTTTGAAAATGTTTGGTTTGGTTATAAACCTGATGAATATATTATTAAAGGTCTTAATTTTACCATTAATCCCGGGGAAAAAGTCGCTTTAGTCGGTCCCACTGGTGCAGGAAAAAGTTCGATTATTCGTCTTCTCTGTCGTCTTTATGAACCGAGTAAGGGCAGAATTCTAGTGGATGGTATCGATATCCGTTATCTTCCCCAAGCGGAATTAAGACGTTATATCGGTGTCATTCTCCAAGAAACTTTTCTCTTTGCTGGAGATGTTACTCGCAATATTACTTTAGGAGAAAATTATGATTTTGAGCAAGTTAAGGCAGCGGCTAAATTAACTAATATCGATCACTTTATCGAGGAGTTACCCGACGGTTATCATACTCTTTTACGGGAACGGGGCGCAAATTTATCGGGAGGACAAAAACAATTACTCGCTTTTGCAAGAGTCGCTATTCGTAACCCCGAAATTCTAGTTTTAGATGAAGCTACCGCTAGTTTAGACGTGGGAACAGAGGTATTAATTCAAGAAGCTTTAGAACAGATTTTAGTCGATCGTACCGCTATTATTATCGCCCATCGTCTCTCCACTATTCGCGATGTCGATCGAATTCTTGTCCTTAAACGCGGGGAATTAGTCGAATCGGGAACCCATGAAGATTTATTAACTAAAGACGGCCTCTACGCTAGTTTATATAAACTGCAAATGTTAGGCACAGATAGTTAACAGTTATCAGTTAACAGTTATCAGTTATCAGTTAACAGTTAACAGTTATCAGTTATCAGTTAACAGTTATCAGTTATCAGTTATCAGTTAACAGTTATCAGTTATCAGTTAACAGTTAACAGTTATCAGTTAACAGTTATCAGTTAACAGTTATCAGTTAACAGTTATCAGTTAACAGTTATCAGTTATCAGTTATCAGTTATCAGTTATCAGTTATCAGTTATCAGTTATCAGTTATCAGTTATCAGTTATCAGTTATCAGTTATC
>NZ_JADBVE010000040.1:0-5452 GCF_020245285.1 Microcystis sp. M31BS1 | reverse complement strand
CCTCTGCTCTTTCTTCTTCTTTAAGAGCTTTTTGTAAGTTTTTCTTTTCTTCTAAGTCTAGGAAATCTTTGGCTGGCATAAGTAGGATTTTTCTAAAATTACTATTTCTATTTTAGGTGGTTTAAGTGCGTTTTAGCTTATCTATAAACTTTTTGAGAAAACTAACGAAAAGTTTGAACAATCACGCCAAGAATACGATCGCCGGGCTGCTGAAGCCAAGGACGAAGCTAAGGCCGAAGCTGATCGCCGGGCCGCTGAATACGATCGCCGGGCCGCCGAAGCCAAGGACGAAGCCGATCGCCGGGCCGCCGAAGCCAAGGACGAAGCCGATCGCTGGGCTGCCGAAGCCGATCGCCGGGCTGCTGAAGCCGATCGCCGTTTAGCCAAGCTAGAGAAAACAGTGGCCAATACCAGTCGTGCTGTGGATAGTTTAACCACTCGCTGGGGAAGATTTGTCGAGGAATTAGTCGAACCTGCTGTTATTAGCCTATTTCGTGGCAAAGGTATCGATGTTAAAGAAACCTACAGTCGTGCCAGGGTAAAACGGCAAGGAATAGCCATGGAGATTGACATTTTAGCCGTCGATGAAACCGAGGTAGTTTTAGTAGAATGTAAGTCTCGTTTATCGAAAGATGATGTCAATGAATTTTTAGAAAAATTAAGTCGATTTAAACAAGCATTTCCCCATTATAAAAACTATCAAGCTTATGGTGCAGTGGCAGGAATAGAAATAGATGAAGGAGTAGATCGTTATGCCTATAAACAAGGTTTATTTGTAATTAAACCATCGGGAGAAACGGTAGAAATTATTAATGATTCTGGTTTCGAGCCTAAATTATGGTAGGAGAAAGATGATACCCCCATCCGGCAAAGTATTGGCGGGAGGTCTAATTTTTCCAATCTAGCACTAGACTAACTTATGGATACGATGCAGAATTAATAAGTAAATGGTTTCAATTAAATTGAAGATAGATTTTGTCTTTGATCCCCCCTGCCCCCCTTGATAAGGGGGGTGCCGATAGGCGGGGGGATCTGACAATTTTTAACACCCACCTACTTATTCATATCTTGATTCAGTAACGTCTTGCATAATTAATTTTTGAGGATTCAAAAACGGCAAAAATAAGGATTAAATTGCCTAAAATCTGTGAAGAGACCATTTAATTGATTATTATTCATGCTTAATTCTCCTGACTACTGACGACCGGCTCCTAATCCCAACAACAATTTTTGATTTTTACCAGAGGTCTAGTAACGTCTTGTCCTAAAATTGCCAATAGCCAGTTTCAATGCACAAGAGCCTGATGGCTAAAAACTGGCTCCAGTTTTTGCCCAGGATAGCACAGCTTGATCGCAGTGGATCGTAAAATGGGATAATGCTAACTTTGAGAGTCAGAGAGACTATGAGTGAATTCGACTACGATTTAATTATTATCGGTGCTGGAGTTGGTGGCCACGGGGCAGCCCTACACGCAGTCAAATGTGGGCTAAAAACAGCTATTATCGAAGCCAAAGATATGGGAGGAACCTGTGTTAATCGCGGTTGTATTCCCTCTAAAGCTTTACTGGCAGCCTCGGGACGAGTGCGCGAATTGGCCGATAGTGACCATCTGAAAAGTCTAGGTATTGCCATCGGTGGCGTTAATTTTGACCGTCCGACAATTGCCGATCATGCTAACAACCTTGTCAGTAAAATTAGAGGCGATCTCACTAATAGTCTTAAACGTCTCAAGGTTGATACTATCCACGGTTGGGGAAAAATCGCCGGCCCGCAAAAAGTTAGCGTCATCGGGGATAGTGGCGAAAAAATCTACACCGCTAAGGATATTATGCTCTGTCCGGGGTCGGTTCCCTTTGTCCCACCGGGGATCGAGATCGATCATAAAACGGTTTTTACCAGCGATGAGGCCGTTAGATTAGAAACTTTACCCAAGTGGATCGCAATTATCGGTAGTGGTTATATCGGTCTGGAATTTTCGGATATATACACCGCTTTGGGTTGTGAAGTGACGATGATCGAAGCTTTAGACAGTCTCATGCCGGGATTTGACCCAGAAATCTCGAAAATCGCCGAAAGAGTTCTGATTAAACCTAGAGACATCGAGACTTATGTGGGAGTTTTGGCAAAAAGTATTAAACCGGGGAATCCTGTGGCCATTGAACTGGTGGACGCAAAAAGCAAAGAAGCGATCGAAATTTTAGAAGTAGATGCTTGTTTAGTCGCTACAGGAAGAATCCCCGCGACCAAGAATCTCGGATTGGAATTTGTCGGGGTAGAACTGGATAAACGTGGTTTTATTGCCGTTAATGACAAAATGCAGGTAATTCAGGACGGTGAACCGATTCCTCATCTTTGGGCTGTGGGCGATGCTACGGGTAAAATGATGTTAGCTCACGCTGCTTCGGGTCAAGGGGTAATAGCCATTGAAAATATCTGTAATCGCCCAAAAACCATCGATTATCGCAGTATTCCCGCCGCCGCTTTTACCCACCCCGAAATTAGTTATGTGGGTTTAACGGAACCGCAAGCAGAAGTTTTGGCACAGCAAGAAGGGTATAAAGTCGCTGCTGTCAAGACCTATTTTAAGGGAAATTCTAAAGCTTTAGCGGAAGGAGAAACGGAAGGCATCGCCAAAGTCGTTTATCGTCAGGATACGGGGGAATTACTCGGTGTTCATATTATCGGTATCCACGCATCGGATTTAATTCAAGAAGCGGCCAATGCGATCGCTGAACGCAAATCCGTCCATGAACTCGCTTTCCGCATCCACACCCATCCAACTCTCTCAGAAGTCCTCGACGAAGCTTACAAACGCGCTGAAGTGGCAGCGTAGAGTCAGTTATCAGTTATCAGTTATCAGTTATCAGTTATCAGTTATCAGCTTCTGAAGGCAAGAGGCAACAGGCACTCGTGCAAAAGACAGAATCTGGCAATTCTCCAAGTTTCCGACTCCTGACTCCTGAATTCTGACTACTTTCTCTTTTTTTACTTTTTACTTTCAAGATTATGTTTGGATTAGGTTGGCCAGAAATAGTAATTATTGCTGTGGTTGTTCTCCTGATATTTGGACCGAAAAAAATACCCGAATTTGGGGCAGCTTTGGGGAAAACTTTACGGGGATTTAAAGAAGAAATCAATCAAGATGATCAAGAAATTGAAGACAGTGACGAGAAGATGAGATAGATTTCGGCGGGTACATCTCATTTTTGTAAATCTACTAATTTGGGATTTTTAAGGGGAAACTTTCTCCTAAAATTGGGCGTTACTTTCGGTTTTATCACTCAATCCAAGCTTTTGGGGGGTTCTACCCCCCAAACCCCCCGTTGGGGGCGTGGCGCCGCCCCCAAACCCCCCGCGCATTAGGTTAACTGTGAGATGCTTACACGCGATTGTTCATATTTTTGTACTAATTTAAGAGTCACTGATAATTGCTGATTGTCGGTATTTCTGCAAATGTGGGATAGACCCGATTTCGGCTGTATGAAACTGCGCTATAGCAGTTATCAGTTATTAGTTATTAGTTATTAGTATTAAATATAGCGTTTCCCAATTTCATGAGGTACACCAAAATCTTAACTCCTGACTCCTCAAAACCTAAGACTCTGTACCTCACAACTATGGAAATTGCTATAGTAGTTTCCCACTTTCTTTGCACTGATTACTGTTTACTGATCACTGATCACTGATTACTGTTTACTGATCACTGATCACTGTTTACTGTTCACTAAATATCTGCTTCTCCCCCCACCACCACATCGCGGATGCGGAGACTGGGGCCACCGCAGCCGACGGGTAAACCACTTTGACCCCCTTTTCCGCAGCCTCCTGACTCATCCCAGTAGAAATCATCCCCAATTGCCTCAATATTGCCTAGGGTTTTAAAGACATTACCGGAGAGAGTCACATCTTTAACGGGTTCAGCAATTTCTCCATCGCGAATCATCCAAGCTTCCCCGGCGCTAAAAGTGAACATTTCGCCGTTAGTCATGCCTCCCTGCCAATTTTGGGCATAAACTCCCGTTTTTATCCCCGAAAATAACTCTTTAACCGCAGTGGTTCCCCGTTCAATCCAAGTGTTGGTCATGCGGACAATGGGCGGATAATGATAATTGAGACAACGGGCGTTACCGGTCGGTTTTTCGCCTAATTTGCCCGCCGTTTCCCGCGAATGCAGTCTTCCCACCAAAACCCCATCTTTAATTAACTGAGTCGTCGTTGCGGGGGTTCCCTCGTCGTCATAAAAATAACTGCCCCGATGACCTTCTGGACCTGCTCCGTCAAAGATTTGCAGGTTATCTGGTCCGAAACGTTTGCCCATACTCATCACTTCCAAAAGGTCGGGATTTTCGTATAACATATCGGCCTCGGAAAGGTGGCCAAAAGCCTCATGGACGAACAGACCGGTTAAAATGGGATCGATGACGACGGTGTAGGTATCGCCCTTGACAGGGGGCAAAACTAGGGCTTGTACGGCCCGTTTAGCCGACCCTTGCACCTGTTCTTCTAAATTGACCAGATCCTCGAAAGCTTTTCGGGATCCCGTGGTTTCCCGGCCCGTTTGTACGCTGTCCCCATCCCTAGCGGTGGCCGAAAAACGCATTTCTAAGTCTGACCATTTTTGTTCGATTAAAGTCCCGTCAGAAGTGCCTAAAAGAATATGTTGACTGCTATCGCTGTAACGGACGGAAGTGGTGGCAATACTGGGATGATGTTGACGCAATACATTATTATAGCGATCGCAGAGGGCTTTTTTATCGGCTAATGGCACTAAACGGGGATCCGTTCCCGTTAAAGGCAATTCACAGGAGATAATTACAGGTTCTACCGGAGCAATCAGGGTTTCTTCTTCCCCAATTAAACGGGCAGCAGCGATCGCATCTTCTAATCGTTCCTGTAAACTGGATAATTGATTAAAGCTGGCAAATCCCCAACCTCCTTTATAACAAGCGCGTACCTGACCACCGATAGCAATACCTTCGCTAAGGGTTTCCACTCGTTCGGAACGCAGTAGAATATTAGTCCCCCGCGCTTCTTCCAGACGAATTGTCAGAAAATCGACGCGGTTTTTATAACGGTTAATCAGTTCACTAATTAGGTTTTTATAATCGTTTAGAGTATCGGTCATAGGAATTAGGAATTATGAATTATGAAGTGGGTTGATGGGGTGTGGGGTGTGGGGTGATGGGGTAGTGGGGAGATGGGGTGTGGGGTGTGGGGTAGTGGGGCATTTGGCTGAAATTTCCCTAAACCCCTAAATCCCTATATCCCCTTTCTAACTGATAACTGATAACTGATAACTGATAACTGATAGGGAGCATCTCACCTTTGCAATGAGCATAAATACTTAGTGGAAAAATAGGCTTTTCGAGGGTAATTCTTGTTTTAATTCTCCATGTACGCAGTCTTTAAAAGCCTCTATTTCGTTCCAAGACACGATTAAGAGTGGCTTTT
>NZ_JADBVE010000004.1:0-3590 GCF_020245285.1 Microcystis sp. M31BS1 | reverse complement strand
TGTCAGTCTGTAGAGCGACCATAAGACCAGAACAGAGTAAATCTGTTAAGGCAGGTGCGAAAAATCCTTCGGGAAAGAAGCAGAAACCTAAATCGTGAGGTTTGGGAATCACCGTCCGTTTACGGCGGCGAGGATGTCAACGTCTTGTCAGAGAGTGACCGAGTGAGTTATAGTCGTCTATAAGACTCGATTAAAGCATTTCTTAAAAGAATCGTGGTTTTTGGAAAATCGAAAAGTGCGCTATTTTCCCTTCCACAGAAACCTGTTGCCGAGGGGAGTAACTCAAAAACTCCTTTTTTCCTAGATTCTGATAGACAGAACCGGCGGAAACGGATAAAAAATGCTGTTATCGAGCAAGACTCAGGGATTAATTGAAAATCTCGTCTCCTGGCTGTGCTTACCTAATTGTGGGTCAAGCCGGCAGTTGCCAAACAGACTTAACAACTGAAACCAAGACTCAGTTCCCACGTCTGAGGGGCAGATGAACATCAAGATGAGGCTTTAACGATGCGGACTCATCTTCTTAGAACTTTCTTAACAAGACCAGATTTCCAGAAGTAGCCTCAAAGCATAGACAAATAGCCCATGGTCCGTCGCTTTTGAAACCGAAAGATTGAGGAAATTGAATGCCAAAACAAATAATCATAGCCGAACAACACCATATAGCGGCTGTTTTTTGGGAAGATCAAATTCAGGAATTAGTTGTAGCCACAGGTAATCAGCAGGTGGCCGACATCTATCTAGGATTAGTAGAAAATGTCATCCCCGGGATAGATGCAGCCTTCGTCAATATTGGCGACGCGGAACGCAATGGCTTTATCCATGTCACCGACCTGGGCCCCTTAAGACTGAAAAAAACCGCCGGTGCTATCACGGAATTACTGGCCCCCCAGCAAAAAGTGCTGGTACAGGTAATGAAAGAACCCACCGGCAACAAGGGACCGCGGCTAACGGGAAATGTCACTCTCCCCGGTCGTTATCTGGTATTGATGCCCAATGGTCGCGGGGTGAATCTTTCCCGTCGCATCCGCAGTGAAGACGAGCGCTCCCGTTTACGAGCTTTAGGGATTTTGGTCAAACCGGCGGGGATGGGGTTGCTGGTACGCACCGAGGCCGAAGGCAAAGCGGAAGAGGCGATTATCGAGGATTTGGAATTTCTGCAAAAACAGTGGGAGAATATCCAACAGATGGCCGTCAGCACCCGGGCCCCGGCCCTGCTGAACCGGGATGATGACTTTATTCAAAGGGTTTTGCGGGATATGTACAGTGCCGATGTCAATCGCATTGTTGTGGATAACCCGGTGGCGGTAAAACGAGTTAAACAGCAATTGACGAACTGGGGCGGCGGCAAAGCTCTCGAAGGGGTTTATATCGACTCCCATCGGGAAACCCAGCCAATTCTCGACTATTTCCGGGTTAACGCTGCCATTCGCGAGGCCCTCAAACCCCGGGTTGATTTACCCTCCGGCGGCTACATTATCATCGAACCGACGGAAGCTTTAACGGTAATTGATGTTAACTCCGGTTCCTTTACCCGTTCGGCCACGGCCCGGGAAACCGTACTCTGGACTAATAGCGAGGCCGCCACAGAAATCGCCCGACAACTGCGCTTGAGAAATATCGGCGGTGTGGTGGTGGTGGACTTCATCGATATGGATTCCCGTCGCGACCAGTTGAAACTGTTGGAATTGTTTAATAAGGCCCTGAAAAGCGATAAGGCCCGGCCCCAGATTGCCCAATTATCGGAATTGGGGTTAGTGGAATTAACTCGTAAGCGTCAGGGGAAAAACATTTATGAATTATTCGGCAAAACCTGTGACCATTGCGGCGGACTGGGCCATTTAGCCCATCTACCCGGAGAAGGCAACGCCATCGCCTTAGAAACCCCCACCCTTAGCCGCGCGGAAAAAGAAACCCTTGTCGTTGCCCCAATTAATACAAAAGTTCTACCAGATAAGAGCGCTCCTAGCGTTGCGGCGGCCGAACCCTATCTAGAAGTTTTCTCCGAATTTGAGGCCGAAGAAAACGCCCAAGAGATGGATCTTTCCTTCCATCCCAACTATCAAGAACAGGTTAATAATTCTCGCCGTCGCCGTCGTCGTCGTCCTTCGGAACTATTGCTAAAAGAGGAACGGGGCGAAAAAGCCTCTACTAACGGTGTTAACAACGAAATCGAGCCGGAATCAGAACCACAACGCCTGGAGGAAAAACGAGAACGCCCCGCCCGTCTCTCGAAACGTGGAGAAGATGCCAGCGCGGGCAAAAATATCCCCGTCGCCGAACGGGAAAGGGTTTCCGTGGAAATGACCCCGGTAGAACAGGAAGTTTATTCTTTAATGGGCATTTCTCCCCTGATTCTGTTGGATAAGGAGTTTAAAGACCCGAAATCGGTGATTGTTTCCGTGAAACTGGCAGGGGAAAGAGAAGCGGAAAACCCAGAAATGCCTGTTACTCCTGAAATATCCTTGACTCCTACCCTAGAAGTCGAGGACACCCCGGTAGAAGCGACGGAAACCAGCGAGGAAGCCGAAAATCGTTCCTTGGTGCGCCGTCGTCGTCGTCCCACCACTAGCGAAGTTAGTCAGGAAATCAACCAAGAAGCTAGTCCACCAGTGACTTTTACGCCCGAACCGATTACGCCCGAAACTCCAGTTTTTCTGGGCGAAGTCATTCCTGTCGAGACCCCGGTGAGCGCCGAGGTGACGGAGGAGCCACAAATAGAGGCTGAAACCGCGGTGCTGCGTCGTCGTCGTCGTCGTTCCTCCGCCACTGCCGATGAGTCATGAGCGCAGAACCCTTAATTGCCGGTGTCGATGAGGTGGGGCGCGGGGCTTTATTTGGCCCCGTGGTGGCGGCGGTAGTGGTCACTGTCCCCTCTGGTTTTCCGCGGCTGTGGGAGTTGGGGGTGAAGGATAGTAAGCAACTTAGCCCCCAAAAACGGCAAAAATTGAGCCAGCAAATACAACGGGATTTTGTTTGTCGTATCGGTTATGCTACGGTGAAAGAGATCGATCGCTTGAATATTTTTCATGCCTCTCTACTGGCAATGAGCAGAGCGATCGGGAAATTACCCCTTTCCCCCAATCTCTGCTTGATCGATGGCAAGCACATTATTAAAGATTTGTCAATCCCCCAAAAGGCGGTAATTCAGGGAGATCAACAATCGCCGGTAATTGCGGCGGCTAGTATCGTGGCCAAAGTCTGGCGCGATGACTTAATTACTCGTTGGCACGGACGCTATCCCGATTATGGACTCTCTCGTCACAAGGGTTATGGCACTGCTCAACACCTAGAAGCGATTGGCAACTATGGACTTACTTCTCAGCACCGGCGTTCTTTTAGTCCCTGTCAATCGAGGTTGGAGCTTGACTAAGCTGTTCGTAATTTAAATTGCTTGTTGAGACGAGGCAAGAGGCACTCATGCAAAAGGCAACCCCCCACCCCCCCAACCCTAGGGTTGATTCATTTAAATTAAGTACAGCTAATTTTGAGTCAATAAATTTGACTGAAGATTCTCAAGTTTATCTTTTTCTAATCAAAATAGTTAGTCACAATAACTAATCTTTAATCCTCTGCCAAATTTATTATGA
>NZ_JADBVE010000399.1:0-12873 GCF_020245285.1 Microcystis sp. M31BS1 | reverse complement strand
TCAATTGTCTATCTTTTGGTATTAACCTGTTTGTGCCTTAAGTCCTTCCCTGTATGGATTTCAGCTACTTTTGAGCGTAGGCGCTCTCATCGAATTTTATTTTAAGTTAATTATTTGCATAACAATTCCCGAAGAGCCAAAATAGTCAAACAACTCTTTAGAATCCCTCCCGTGATAATTAACGTTAATTATCTCGATGGAACTCAAGCCAATTTTCGCTTTGTTCAAGATAATTCAGCTAATGGAGTTATCCTTAGTCACTTACCGAGAAATGATCAGGAATTAATGGCATTTTTTCAAGGAAAATTACCACCACAAGTCAAATCTTTTAGCTTTTCTGTCAGTAATCCTCTGCTATTCTCCCCAGAAATAAAAGTAACGCCTTTTTGGGAAGTTGAGACTGGTTCATAATCTTTCTTGAACCTTGAAAAGCGGTTAATATCTCTGGAAAATGGAGAATAGGGAACTCGAATCCCTGACCTCTGCGGTGCGATCGCAGCGCTCTACCAACTGAGCTAATTCCCCAGATATAGACCATAATAGCATTTTTGAGCAGAAAATCCTAGGAACTGGCAAGAGATCGAGGGGCAAAAAATCGAGCGGCTTCTCTCTGGAAAACTTTAAAATAGAAAAAGTAATCTTGAGGATGATAACCAATGGCGATACTACGCTTAGAGAATGGGACAACCTATACCCAGTTAGCCGATATTAGTCTGGAATTGGCCAAATTAAATGTTACTTTAAACTATTGGCCGATCGAAAACGAAGCCACTTGTCAGCTACTTAAGCAAGCTTCTCTCACTGACGAAGAAAAAGAAATAGTTTTAACCAGCTTAGACGGTTATTTTGAGCAACTAAAGCAAGAAGCGGGTTATCAAGCTAGAGATTTAATCGTTTTACACCCTGAAATTCCCAATCTCGACACTTTACTGGCCAAATTCGAGCGCTGTCACACCCACGCTGACGATGAGGTGCGTTATATCATTGATGGGGAGGGGGTTTTTGGCTTTGTCTTTCCCGATGGTTCTCAGGGGGAATTAACTATTCAACCTCAAGAATACATCAATGTTCCCGCCCATAGCGAACACTGGTTTCACCTCACTGCCAGTAAACGGGTTAAAGCAGTGCGTTACTTCACCACTACCGCCGGATGGGTTCCCGAATATACGGAGACTGTCATTCGTTTTCCTAGTTTAACAGCCGTTTAGTTCTTGCTTTTTTGGCGATCGCTCTCCCAGTAAGACAGATAAGTTTTGCGGGGATGGCAACGCCGGCAGCCACAATCTGTTAAGCGGCAAATTTGTCCTGTGGAAAATCTCCCGTCTAGTGCCTAGCTTGACGGGAGATTTTCTCAATTCGGGGGATTGGCGTGATAGATTTAGTCTAAGCCGAATTGATTGCCCCGTTTGTACTGTAAATAGGCGGCAACGAACAAACCCGCTAGGGTAATGGGAATTAAGCCTAGGACAATCCCTAGCACTAAAGGTTCAATCACGTCTGTACTCCTTGGATTAGCAATTTTTCACCCGTATTTTATCGTAGCAGCGGTTGCCCGCGAAAGATAGGGCGATCGCACGTACTTCTTAAGTGGGGTGTTGGGGTGTTGGGGTAGTGGGGTGGTCACTGCGTGCGCGTTGCGGGGGGTAGTGGGGAATCTAGCTGCAATTTCCCTAAATCTCCATCTCCCTAAATCCCTGTTTCCTGACGAACAACTCCCCAAAAGGAAAACTTCACTATTAAGATAACTGCTGTACTTTAGGAGCGATCGAGAAAAAATTTTCTCAATTTGCCTTTACCCCAATAGCGATCGATTTCCTGCCAGAGATTGTGGAGACAAAAAACCACTGCGAGACAGAGAGTAACCGCAAGGATTTGAGAGAAACTTTCCCTTTGCCAAAATTTGGCCATTGCCTCCGAAATTACCCGCGTTACCCGATAAGCTTCCAGAAAACCCTCGATCGAGCCGAGAATCAGTGCTGCTAGGGTATAAACAAAGGTTCGATACAGAACACTAACGTAACGGGGACGATTTTCTAACCATTCTAGCTTCATGGCTGCGTCGAGAATGGCCACGGTTTTTGCCGCAAGGATCGCTCCTACGATCGCTTTACCCAAAACGTAGGTGGTAATCGAATACTCTTCCAGAAATAATTTCATGATCAGAAGAATATAACCGAAAGCCAAGAAAAAAAACAGGGTAAGAGAACCGATTTTTTTAAATTCCTTTTTAAGTGCTTCCATTGATTTTTTTTGATATTTTCTGCCAAGATAGCGTCTGCGTACCATAACTATAAGCTATAGTTATGGTCTGCTGAAAAAGTTTTTCCCGGGGGCAGGGTGTAGGGTATAGGGTATAGGGTGTGGGGTGTGGGGTTTTAGCGATTTTGAGGTGGTCAATTACCTAATTTTCAGGGAAAAAGTCCCTGAATTTTCCCCCTGATCACTCCCATGCCCGGCACTTTTGGATTTCAAAAAGGTCTAAAAGTCTTATCCAACAAGGTTTTTAGATTTATTCAGCCAATCCTAATTATTTATTGCAGCTATTCTCTCAACTCTACCAGCAAGTCTGAGCGCTGATAAGTAAACTGATGCTTGAAACTAATTACAGCTTGATTGTCGATAAAATGAGGATTACCGAGGGGATCGATGGCACTGAAAGCGTAGAAATAACGGCGTACTAGGGGCGGAAAATCGCTAAAATCGAAGATTGTGTCACCTTTAGCCACATCTGCCCAAAAATTTCCTAATTTCGGGGCTAATTCCTCCGCTAGACTCACGGGAAGATTGAGGGGATGGCAGGTTAACAAACGCATCATAAAAGGATAAGAGCGATCGCTTAACCATTGCCGAGAAATAGCCGGTAAATCCTCCCATCCGGGTATATTTTGCAGATGAAAGGATTCTATGGCTAATTCAACCGTGTTTTCGCGATATTCTAGCACCCGGTAGGGATGGGGATAACTGACGAGGGAACCGGTGGTAATTTCATAGATACCTCTAGCAAAAGCCAGATCCTGCACGTGGAGATGGCCGGTAATCAACAATTTTACGCCGTTTTCCTCTAGTATATCGAGCAGTTCTACCGCATTAGCCAACATATAGCGTTTACCTAATTCATGATTGCTTTGTCCGGGTAGATGCTCGATAACGTTATGATGGATCATCACCATCACTAGATCGTTTTTTAGCGATGGTAAAATCTGTTTTAACCAATGCAATTGTTCTGCATCTAAACTGCCAATTTGTTTACCTTGCTCATCAAATTGATTAGAATTAAGACCGATTAATTGCACTCCGGGTAAAATTTCTTTTTGGTAGTATGTTTGTTCGGGATCGCTGTAACCAAATTGTTGATAATAAAAGGGAAAATCTGCTAAACCGATCTGGTTTTCTGTTGCGGTTAAACTCAAAACATCATGATTACCCGGCACAACATAGACGGGAAAGGGTAAAGTGGCTAAACAATCGGCTAACCAACGATGATTTTCTGGTTCACCATCTTGGGTTAAATCGCCAGCAATCAGCAGAAAATCGAGGTTAAGGGTGATGAGATGGTCTAAAACAATTTTTAAAGCGGGAATACTCACTTCCACCAGATGAAAGCGATTAGAATGGTTCAAAATGGTTGTGGGTAAAGCGATATGAGGATCGCTGAGAATGGCGAAACGGAAATTCATCGCATTCAATTGGGCTAAATATCGGTAAACTAGATCGATCGAGGAGAAATAAAGGAGAAAATATCTTTGGCTAAAGTTCGCGTTCGTCAGCACGTCAATCCCTTAAGTCATAAATATCGCCATCCGATCGCTCCCCCCGATTGGAATCAAGTTTATCAGGATATGACACCACCTCTCCATCTTGACATTGGTTGTGCGCGAGGTAAATTTTTGTTACAAATGGCCCAAGTATATCCAGAAATTAATTTTTTGGGGATTGAAATTCGTCAACCTTTGGTAATTGAAGCCAATCAGGAACGGGAAAGGTTAGGATTAAGAAATCTCGCTTTTGTTTTTGGCAATATGAATGTTGCCCCAGAAATTTTACTGCAATCTTTGCCCGCAGATAAGTTATTTCGGGTGTCGATTCAATTTCCCGATCCTTGGTTTAAACAGCGTCATAGTAAGCGTCGAGTCGTGCAGCCGGAATTAGTCATAGCTTTGGCTAAGTATATGGTATCTGAAGGCTGGGTTTTTTTACAGTCGGATGTGGAATCGATCGCCCTGGAAATGACGGAGAGATTTCAAGCACATCCCCATTTTGTTCGGCAACATCAAACCCCCTGGTTAGCGGAAAATATTTTCCCCATACCGACGGAGAGGGAAAAGTCCACTTATAATAAAGGTCAACCGGTTTATCGATCGCTTTTTCGAGTTCGGTAGCTTCAGTTAAAATATTTTGGCACTGTCTGAAATCATGGTTAGAAATCTCGACTCACCCCTAATACTTGACGACAATAATCGCCCCCCTGTTTCTCAATTGCTAGAATTTCTCTTAGCAACAGAAAAAAACCATAAAAAAACTAAAGAAAATCTTACTTTTGAGGCTTTGGTCGGTACTTGGCGATTATACTTGATCACGGGAACTCAAAAAGCGAAAAAGAGAGCGGGAATTGTTTTGGGTAAGGGGCGCTATCTACCATCCTGGTTAAAAATTACCATCTCTTACCAAAGAAATGAGAGCTTAGAACCGGGAGAATTTATCTCTGGAAGCGTCAGCAATCAGATATTTTTAGGGGCAGTAAAACTATCTGTAAGCGGTCCAGTTAAGTTTTTTCCTAAAACCCGTCTTCTTGCCTTTGATTTTACCCGGCTCAACCTAACCCTATTTAATCGCTCTCTCTATTCTGGTTTTATTAGAAATGGCCAGGTAAGTGAAGCAAATTTTTATCAGGAAAGTATCAAAAAACAGGCATTTTTTGCCTATTTTCTGATCACAGAAACAATGATAGCAGCCCGGGGACGAGGGGGAGGATTAGCCCTTTGGGTAAAAGAGATAAGTGAGACAAAACTAGCTGAAAAATAAGTTATTAGAGGAGAAATAGATGGGATATTCTATCGAGGTAGATGGGACAAATTTTGACAGTGAAGTGATCGAGAAATCCTATCTAAATACAGTGATTTTAGACTTTTATGCTCTCTGGTGTGGACCCTGTAAATTGGTAAAACCGATGCTAGAAAAACTAGCAAGTGAATATAATTTTATCTTGGCCAAAATAGATATAGATAAAAATCCCGAATTAGCCGAACAATACGATGTAGAAGGAGTTCCCGATGTGCGAATTGTCAGCAAGGGAGAAGTGTTACCCTGTTTTGTCGGTGCTTTGCCAGAAGAACAAATTAGAGACTTATTTTCCCGTCTGGATTTACAATCGGAATTAGAAACAGGATTAGCAGAAATACAAGAAGCGATCGCCCTCGATAATTTGCCCGCAGCCAAACAATTATTTGATCGTCTTTTTCCTAAATATCCCAACGAACAGCGATTAATTATTATGGCGGTAAAATTTCTCATGCGTCTAGAAAAATGGTCAGACGCTTATCGATTAATCAGTGCTATTAAAGAGGAAAATCCTGTTATTAAAGGTTGGAAAACTATCCTAGAATTCCAACAGTTAAAACCAGAAAATAATCCCCTCGATCTGATATTTTTTGCTGGGATTAATTTCGCTTTAAAAGAAGATTATGCCGCCGCTTTAGATAAACTGATCAGCCTGGTGGGAGAAAGTAGAAAATATCGTCAGGATGGCGCAAGAAAAGCCATGTTAGCCATATTTCAGATTTTGGGAGTTAGTCATCCCCTCACCCAAGAATACCAAGCAAAGTTAACATTTCTGCTCTACTAGGTAGGGTTTACTAAAAAAGTTTGTTGGTGGGGTTAGGAGTCGGTCAAAACTAAAGCAATTACCCTGGAAATTTCAACAAATCTATTCCTCGAATTTCTGTTGACAACTGCCAGGGAATTGCTAGAGACAAGACAGTTTATTTGTGGCGAATCATTTCATAGAGGGCAACGTATTCTTCCCCGGGGCGATTCCAAGAGTAATCGCATTCCATGCCTTGAATCGCTAATTTTTGGAATTCTTCTGGTTGAGTGTACCACAATTCCAATGCCCGGGACATGGCTGATTCGAGGGCATTATTATCGGGATCAAAAAAGACAAAACCATTGCGTTCTTCGGGTTTGTGATAGGTATCATAATCGCGATCAAAAACCGTATTAACTAAACCACCAACTCCCCGGACAATGGGAACGGTTCCATATTTTAAGCTGATTACTTGTGTCAGTCCGCAGGGTTCAAAATTACTGGGAACCACAATCATATCGGCCCCCGCATAAATGAGGTGAGATAATTCCTCATTAAAGCCCAATTCAATATGAACATCAGGGTTATTATTGAGGTGATTTTTCTCGTGCCAGAACCAGTTATTAATTAACGATTCGGTGGCGGAACCTAAGAGGACAAATTGCGCCCCGCGAGCTAAGGCATAATACATGGCATGGTGAACTAAATGTACGCCTTTTTGGTCATCTAAACGACCGACATAACAAATTAAGGGTTTTTCTGCCTCATCTCTTAACCAGAGTCTTTCTCGCAGTGCCTTTTTATTGCGTGCCTTCTCGGAGAAGCTATCAACACCGTAGGGTGCAGCAATAAATTTATCCACCTCTGGGTTCCAGATATTGTAATCTAAACCGTTGAGAATGCCAGTAAATTTGTGTTGATGTAGGTGAATTGTATGACCTAAACCGTAACTAACATCGGTGTGGTGTGCTTCCCAAGCATGGTGGGGTGAGACGGTGTTGAAATAGTTGGCAAAAACGATCCCACCTTTCATAAAATTAATCACAAAAGGATTGAAATTATCGCGCAGTCGGGCATAGCTAAAGTAGTAAGGATCGTTATTTAATCCTGTTGCCCAGAGAATTTCTGCACCTCCAAATCCTTGATGTTTAAAGTTATGGATGGTGTAAAGAACGCGCTGATTGCCCATACCATGATATTTATAAATTTCAAAAAGTAAGGGCGGAATTAAACCAGTTTGCCAGTCGTGACAATGAATTATATCGGGACGTTTATTACTTCTGAGCAAAAATTCTAAAGCGGCTTTAGAGAAGAAGGCAAAACGCATATTATCGTCTTTACAGCCGTAGTAAGTACCGCGATTAAAGAAATTATCCCCCGAATTAGGTTGAATAAAGAAACACAAGCGCCCGTGTACCCAACCACAAAAAACGTTACAGTGAATTGCGCCACCGTACCAAGGCACCCACAGGTCCCGATAAGCCTCGTGTAAGCCCCAAATTTGGTCGTAGCGCATACAATCATACATGGGTAGGATTAGCTCCACGCAATGACCGCGAATTTCCAATTCTCGACTCAATCCATATACCACATCCCCCAATCCCCCAGCTTTAATCACTGGGGCGCACTCAGAGGCAACCTGAACTATATACATATATCAATAACTCCGTCGATTAATCTACAGGTCAGCTAGAAGCAATTTTTACAAAAGTATACAGTCTTCTGTGATTAAGTGGGTGGGTGGAATTAAATATAAGATGAACGTAGGTTGGGTTGAAGCATGAAACCCAACCCCCGCTCATGTTACGCTACCGCTAACCCATCCTACAAATAATTGTGCCTCCCTACTTAAATGGCTCGATCGAATTGGTTGCGGGTTGGGGTGTTGGGGTAGTGGGGTGTTGGGGTAGTGGGGGAATTTAGCTGAAATTTCCCCATCTCCCTATCTCCCTATCTCCCTATCTCCCCATCTCCCTATCTCCCGGCTCCTAAAGATTAACAGCGTTTTAACTGTCCTAGGAGCAAAATCACCTCATCGATGCCGTTTCTGAGGGTAGTGGCGGGTTTATCGCTGTTATTGACGGTTATGCTAAAGATTAGGGGTTGATTGTCGGCGGTTTCTAGATAACCTGCGAGAGCGGTAACTCCGGTTAAAGTCCCGGTTTTTGCCTGTAATCGTCCTTCTAGGGGAGTCTGGCGAAATCTATTGGTTAAAGTGCCATCAATGCCGCCAATGGCTAAAGAACGACGATAATCAGGGTTTTCTGCCATTAGTTGTAATATTTGACCTAAAGTCTTGGGTTTAATCAGGTTTTGTCGTGATAGCCCCGAACCATCGCCGATTTTATAACCATCGCTGTTAATTCCCAGTTTTGTTAAAGTTTCTTGCAATCCCGACACACCGCCGAGCATTTGTAGTAGGGTTTCGGCTAGTAAATTATCGCTATTTTTATTGACTTTTTCCACCAAATATGCTAGGGGTTCTGATTCTAAATTGGTGATCTCATAACCGCGAATTTCTGAGCTAATTTCGGCGTTTTTAACGGTAATTCCCGCTTTTTCAAGGATATTACGCCAGCGATCAAGGAAATATTCCGAGGGTTGGGGAATAGCTAAATTAAAATCATCTTGACTATCAATAGCCAGAGAACCAGTGATAATCAGGCGATTATTGGCTAAATTGCCCTTAATTGCCAGAGTATTCGGGATGCCTTGAGCTGCGGTGCTGGTTTGATTCTCAATTAGCCATTGTTTAGCGGCAATGGGATCAGACCATTGTAAATCTAAGCTTTGCCCCAATTGTCGCGGTAAAAGCCTTAAAGTGACGGAATTTTCGTTTAAAACCAAGCTAGAAGCGGGTACAGCATAGTCAAAAAAGACATCTTCCCATTCCCAGGTTTTTTGACTATCGGAGACGACAAAAGGACTAGCAACGACAATTAAACGATAAATTGAGTTAATTCCCCGTTCTTTTAACTTTTCTGCTAATTTTTCTAACTTTTCTGTGGTTATGGTTGCATCTCCCCTCCCGACTAAGGTTAAAGTCTCTAAATCGGGGGGGTTGCCCTGGGCTAAAATGGGGGTTTTCAGACGATAATCGCGGTTAAATTTGCTGAAAGCGGCAGCAGTGGTTAATAATTTCGCGGTAGAAGCGGGAGTAAAAAAGTTATTTTCGTGGAGACTATAGAGATTTTCCTGAGAATTGAGGGATTTTACTAAAATTCCCCAATAAGTGCCTTGATAATCGGGGCGGTCCAAAATGCGATCAATCTCGGTGGCTAAGTCTGCCGGACAGATAAACTGGGAAGGGGGGGAATTGTCTTGACTGATGGGGGTTGCGAGGGTGACGGGATGGTTTACCCAGAGAAATAGGGAACAAGTCCCCAAGAGAAAAGATAATTTCGAGCGGCGTGTTAGCATAGAATTAAATCTTGGCAGTAGATAAATTGACTCTAAGTAGCTGGTTATAATTAAATTAAAAATGGATTTTAGGTTTGATCCCCCCTGCCCCCCTTAATAAGGGGGGTGCCGATAGGCGGGGGGATCTGAAAGTTTTTAATACCTACCTACTTAATTTAGCAGCCTTAGTGACCATATTGTCCTAGTTACTGAATAGATTCACTTAGGGATTGATCCGAGATATTCGCTTCCTTTTTTGCCCAGAAAGTTTCTTGATTCCGTCAAATTTCTATACATTCGCGAGGATATTTTTATGAGTTATGATTTTGATTTATTCGTGATTGGTGGTGGTTCTGGGGGTATTGCCACCGCTAGACGGGCAGCCGAATACGGGGCAAAAGTGGGATTAGCAGAATACGATCGCTTGGGAGGAACCTGTGTTAATCGTGGTTGTATTCCCAAAAAATTAATGGTTTATTCTAGTCGTTTTCCGCAACTATTTAAGGATGCGGAAGGTTACGGTTGGAGTCCAGTAGAGAGTCAGTTAAATTGGCAAAAATTAATTAGCGCCGTTAATCAGGAAACTATCCGTTTAAATGGCATTTATCAAAAGATGCTCGATAATTCTCAAGTGACGATTTTTCCTAATTATGCCAAGTTTATTGATACCCATACCCTAGAGGTAGGAGAGGAGAAAATTACTGCCGATAAAATTTTAATTGCCGTGGGGGGACATCCCGTTAAACCCGATATTCCGGGGATAGAACATACAGTAGTTTCTGATGCCATGTTTCAACTGCCAGAACAACCGAAAAGAATTATAGTTTTAGGGGCGGGATATATTGGGGTGGAATTTGCTGGTATTATGCACGGATTGGGGACGGAAGTGGTGCAGTTAATCCGTAAAGACAAGATTTTAAGAGGGTTTGATGAGGATATACGCGATGAGATTCAAGCAGAAATGATCCGTCAGGGAATTAAAATTATGCCCGAAACTTTCCCCACTTCGATCGAGAAAACTGCTGAGGGGTTAAAAGTACATATTCAGGGGAAAGAAACTGGAGAAATTATCTTTGTTGATGCCCTAGGATTAGCCGCTACTGGAAGAATTCCTAAGCTGGAAAAATTGGGCTTAGAGAATGTCAATGTCGAGGTAAAAAACGGGGCAATTGTTGTCAACGAGTATAGCCAAACCAGCGAAGACAATATCTATGCCGTGGGCGATTGTACTGATCAAATTAATTTAACTCCCGTCGCCATTAATCAGGGGCGAGCTTTTGCCGATACAGTCTTTGGTAATAAACCCCGGTTAATGAGTTATGAAAACGTTCCCTCGGCAGTATTTTCTACTCCTGAAGCGGCGACGGTGGGATTAACAGAATTGCAAGCCAAAAACCTATATGGTGACACGGGAATTAAAGTTTATCGGTCTAAATTCCGCCCCGGTTACAATGTTTTACCAGGCCGAGAGGACAAAACTTTGATGAAATTAGTTGTCCATCAGGAAAGTGGTAAAATCCTTGGGGCGCACATGGTAGGAGATCACGCCGCAGAAATTATTCAAGGAGTAGCCATTGCCGTAAAAATGGGTGCAACAAAAGCCGATTTTGATGCCACTGTCGGCATTCATCCCAGTGCTGCCGAGGAATTTGTCACCATGCGTTAATTAAGTAGGTAGGCGTTAAAAATTATCAGATCCCCCCGCCTATCGGCACCCCCCTTATCAAGGGGGGCAGGGGGGATCGAACCTAAAATCCATTTTTAATTTAATTATAACCAGCTACTTAACAATTTTAGGTGTGTTAAACCAACCTAACACACCAGAGGAAATTAACCCTTTTGGCTATTGACAATTGAGCCATTTTGTGATGGTTTTTCGGCTAATTTTTGAGCGAGATTTAAGATATCGGAGGGGAGCATAATCACGGTACTGGTGTTATTTTCCGCTCCAATTTCCGTTAACATTTGTAGGCGGCGTAATTCCAAAGCGGCGGGATTTTCCATGATTAATCGGGAAGCTTCCGCTAATTTTAGGGAGGCTTCCTGTTCTGCGGCCGCTTTAATCAAACGGGCCCGTTTTTCTCGCAATGCTTCCGCTTCCTTGGCCATAGCTCGCTGCATACCGGTGGGAATTTCCACATCTTTCATCTCCACCCGTTCGATATCAATGCCCCAAGGTTCGCTAATTTCATCGACAATTTGTTGAACCGCATGATTAATTTTGTCTCGTTTTTGCAAGACATCATCGAGATGATTTTGACCAACTACATTTCTTAAAGTGGTCATGGCCGCTTGATAAACGGCCGCAGGATAGGATTCGACTTTATTAATCGCTTTGCTAGGGTCGATAATGCGATAGTAGAGAACCGCATTAACCTTAATTGTGACATTATCGGCGGTGACAGTTTCTTGCGGGGCGATATCGACGGTTTTGGTGCGAATATCCAGCTGCATTTTTTGGTCAACTAGGGGAATGATCCAGTACAGTCCAGGGCCTTTGGTGTCTTGATAACGCCCTAGACGAAAGATAACACCACGCTGGTATTCTCGATCGATTTTAAAGCCATTTAATCCCAGAATGCCCGCTATCAATAGGAAGGATGCTAAAAATTCCATATTAATTACCAGTTATCGGGTTCAAGTTAATCGGTGTGCGGTGACATCTCAATTGCCATCTCCTCGCTCCTGACCACTAATACATTCATTCTAGACAGTAACCGGGCTGTCGGGGAAACTCATAACGAAATATTACAATTTTTAGGAATTGCCCAACCAGCAGGGATGACTCGACTTCCAGACCCCGACCTGAGATAAACTACAGAATGTTATCAGAATTTACCTTGATATTATGAGCGTAGTTAGCCAAGTCATCCTCAAAGCCGACGACGAACTTCGTTATCCTAGTAGTGGTGAACTACAGGGTATCGGGCAGTTTTTAAAAACCGGTGAGCAGAGAATTCGCATTGCCGAGACTCTCGCTGAAAATGAGAAAAAAATCGTCGATCAGGCTCAAAAACAACTGTTCAAGAAACGTCCCGATTATAGAGCGCCGGGGGGTAATGCCTACGGTCAGCGTCAATATAATCAATGCTTGCGCGATTATGGTTGGTATCTGCGTCTAGTTACCTATGGGGTATTAGCCGGAGATAAAGCACCGATCGAACAAACCGGCCTAATCGGGGTCAAAGAGATGTATAACTCTCTTAATGTTCCCGTCCCCGGCATGGTGGAGGCGATTCGTTGTCTCAAAGAGGCCGCTTTAGGTCTTTTGACTCAAGAGGATGCCGTGGAAGCAGCCCCCTACTTCGACTTTATCATCCAGTATATGTCCTAAGCGATCGGGACAACTCCACGGGCCTGAAGTCTGAAAAGGGGCAATTTTCGTCTCTTTCAGAGTTCAGGCTTGACTTTTTTCAGTGATCAGTAAACAGTGATCAGTGATCAGTAAGCAGTAAACAGTAATCAGTGAAAAGACAGTAGTAAACTGGCATTTGATCAGGCTCACTTAATACATACTGCTCACTTAGATACTGGCTCTTCGGTTTGTGTTATGCAATGGACGGGGGTTATAAGGGATGGAACCCTTATATAGAAAGGCATTTAGCGATTTTTGTCAATTGTTTTTGCTCTAGAGCGAACTAATCAATTAAGTCTCTTGCCAGATAAGGATT
>NZ_JADBVE010000398.1:0-4235 GCF_020245285.1 Microcystis sp. M31BS1 | reverse complement strand
TGCCTTTAGTTTACAATTGGTTAAAGCAAGCAGAAGCTACTCGACGTTTAGTTAAGGATAATTACAAGGAACTAGAAGGAGAAGAACTGATCGAGGTGACAGTAGCAGAAAATGTTCTCAATCAGTTAAGTAATTTGCAAAGCTATCCAATTATTCGTTCCCGATTACATCAGGGTAAATTATCTCTACACGGTTGGATTTTTCGGATTGAAACCGGCGAAATTTTAGCCTACGATCCCATCCTACACGATTTTGTTGCTCCCCATAGTAAAATTACCCATCCCGAACCAGAAGACAATTTACCCCCCAGTCGTCACCTTCCCAATAGTCATCCCTTCAAGATTTCTGAGGATTATATCAGGACTCATGCCGAAGCAAAAAAAGCGACTCCTGCGGTTAATACTGTGGCCAAAAAGAATGGCTCCTCGACCCAAAAACCGGGCTATACTTATTTAGAACCCTCCCAAGCCGATCGCATTTATCGCGGTTCGAGAAGTTAATTAGGGATTAGAGAAATTCTCTAGAGATGTACTTATTACCGTCTCTAGAGTGGCAGTTAATGGCAAGAGCCTTCGCAGTTGATAATGACCGTAATCCGGGACAATCAGCCTGACATCTGGTGACAGCATCGGCAAGTCAGCAACGCTCAGTGTTAGGAAAGCTAATAGCTATTGCTTTTTACTCAAAAAATATGGTATGATAGAGAATTGTCAGTTTTACGGAAGCCGATGAAAACGGAAGAGATTATCAAATCAATCGAAGCCGAGTATCTCAAGAGCGATCTGCCCATTATCCATGTCGGTGACACGATCCGGGTAGGGGTGCGAATCGTCGAAGGAGATAAAGAGCGGATTCAGCCCTACGAGGGTATTGTCATCGCCAAACGCCATGGCGGTATCAACGAAACGATTACAGTACGCAAAGTCTTCCAGGGTGTGGGGGTAGAAAGAGTCTTCCTGCTCCACTCGCCGCGGGTTGCCAGTATCAAGATCATCCGTCGTGGTAAAGTACGCCGGGCGAAACTCTACTATCTGCGCGATCGGGTTGGCAAAGCCACCAGGGTACAAGAACGTTTCGATCGCCCTCTCTAAAAAATTTCCGGCGACAGCCTAACCAAGAAAGTTGCACAATCGCCAACAACTACGCTATAATAAATAAAGGCCTTAAAAAAGCCAAATCGTTTAGCGAATGGGCGCTCTTAGTTCAGTTGGTAGAACGCAGGTCTCCAAAACCTGATGTCGGGGGTTCAAGTCCTCCAGGGCGCGTTTGGTAATCACCAAGCCGATAACTGCAAAGGACATAATCTAAATGTCTGGGGGTTAGTGTGGGTTGTCCGGTGAAAATGATAAGTTAAGGATAGCTTGAGTATCATTTTAAGGAGTAGCGATCGTGGCCAAAAAAGAAACCCTAGAAAAAGACACGAGCGACAAGAAAGAGGGAAGCTCCTTTCAGGTCAAGGAATTCGTCAATGAAACCAAAGAAGAACTCGCCAAAGTCGTCTGGCCTTCCCGTCAGCAACTTTTGAGTGAATCGGCGGCCGTGATGTTAATGGTCACTTTGGTAGCCACTCTCATCTATCTGATTGATAAATTTTTTGCCTGGGGTGCGGGGAAGGTGTTCCCATGAATCTAGAAGAAGAGCAGTTTCCCGAAGAAGTCAATCTCAGCGGCCTACCGAAAAAACCCCGTTGGTATGCCGTGCAGGTGGCTTCCGGTTGTGAGAAACGGGTCAAAGCCAATTTGGAACAGCGCATCCACACCCTCGATGTGGCTGATCGCATTCTACAAGTCCAGATTCCCCAAGCGGCCACCGTCAAAGTCCGCAAGGATGGTTCACGGCAACACGGTGAGGAAAAAGTCTTCCCCGGTTATGTCCTGATCAGAATGATCATGGATGATGACGCTTGGCAGGTGGTGAAAAACACCCCCCACGTGATCAACTTTGTCGGGGCCGAACAAAAACGCCACTATGGACGCGGCCGCGGTCACGTCACCCCGCTACCCTTGAGTATGTCAGAAGTCGATCGCATCTTCAAACAAGCTCAGATTCAAGAACCCGTCGTCAAAATCAATATGGAAGTTGGCGATCAAATCTTGGTTCTATCCGGTCCATTTAAGGACTTTGAAGGGGAAGTGATCGAAGTTAGTCCCGAGCGCGGCAAACTCAAGGCCCTGCTCTCCATTTTTGGTCGGGATACCCCGGTCGAATTGGAATTTAATCAAGTCGAAAAACAAAACTAAATCATGGCTAAAAAAGTCGTCGCAATTATTAAACTAGCTTTACCTGCTGGTAAGGCTAACCCTGCTCCTCCGGTCGGTCCTGCTTTGGGTCAACACGGGGTGAATATTATGGCGTTTTGTAAAGATTACAACGCTAAAACCGCCGATCAGGCTGGGATGATCATCCCTGTGGAAATCTCCGTTTTTGAGGATCGTAGTTTTACCTTTGTCCTCAAAACTCCCCCCGCTTCCGTTCTCATCCGCAAAGCGGCCGGTGTGGAAAGAGGTTCCAACGAACCTAACAAGAAATTTGTCGCCACCATTACCCGCGACCAATTACGGGAAATCGCCCAAACTAAACTGCCCGATCTTAACGCTAACGACATCGAAGCGGCCATGAATATTGTGGCGGGAACGGCCAGAAATATGGGTGTCAAGATCTCAGACTAAATCTTATTTCGGGGAGAAGTTAAGCTTCGTTATTACCCAAGGAGCAACAAATCAGATGGTAAAAAAAGTTTCACGACGTTTGCGAGATGCCCAGGCTAAGGTAGAAAATAAAGCCTACGAGCCATTAGAGGCACTGACATTATTAAAGGAATTAGCGACGGCGAAATTCGACGAAACCGCCGAAGCTCATATTCGTTTAGGTATCGATCCTAAATATACCGACCAACAACTGCGGACAACGGTAAGTTTACCCAAAGGAACCGGACGCACGGTGCGAGTAGCGGTGATTACTCGCGGGGAACAGGTGCAGGAAGCGAACAACGCCGGGGCCGATATCGTTGGTTCAGAAGAATTAATCGAAGAAATCGCCAAGGGGATGATGGATTTCGAGGTGTTAATCGCCACCCCCGATATGATGCCGAAAGTGGCTAAATTAGGTCGTCAACTCGGTCCACGGGGTTTAATGCCTTCACCGAAAGGGGGAACCGTAACCACGGATTTAACGGGAGCAATCTCTGAGTTTAAAGCGGGTAAATTGGAATTCCGGGCCGATCGCACCGGGATCGTTCACGTTCAATTTGGCAAAGCTTCTTTTAGCGCCGAGGATTTGTTAATCAATTTGAAAGCTTTACAGGAAACGGTGGACAGAAACCGTCCTTCCGGAGCCAAAGGTCGTTACTGGCGTACAGTTTATGTTTCTTCCTCCATGGGGCCATCGATTCAAGTGGATATTAGCACCCTGCGGGATCTGAAATTAGCAGAAGGTTAATGACAGTTATTTTTCTTTGAAAAAGCCTCCAAGGGATTGGGGGCTTTTTTTGGGATTTTATCGAAAATTTGGGTCTAAAACCCCGTCCTTTAGCGTAGCGAAGGACGGCTTGACATTGTTGCTCACATAGCTTACCATAGTAAATGTAGTTTGGTAAGCAAAATGCTAAAAGCGTTCAAGTACAGAATCTATCGTGCGACTCGTTCCTACCAAAAGTCTAACAGACGTGGGTAGGACAAGGTTGAGAACCTTGATAACTCAATAACCGTGAAGGTGAAAGTCCTTCCCTCCAGATGATGGAGTGACAGCATAACCCCTTCCTGTGGAGAACGGTCATCAAAAGGGGAAAAGCGGGGTTAAATGGCAGTAAAGATGAATCTGACATCAAAACCTGTCTAGCATCTAACTATGTGTATGAATAAGAACTTCCGTCAGAAGTATCGTCACTGAAACCTAGCCTACACAGATTATTGGCTGGCAACAAAATGTTAACAAGCTAACGTACTGGGAAAAGATAGAGTTCAACCAGAATCATCTACACAGCTTCGGTATAGAGGAAGACACTAAAGTTAGGAATACGGTTGTTGGGAACGAAGTAATCCTTATGAATCTCTTAGATAGGTCGAAATCTAAGTAGTAACCAGCGTAAGACTCATGGGACTTCCAAAAAATAAACTATTCATCCTCAAGAATAATAATCATTCTCGGAGTGTGGGAGGTAGGGATCGATGGTTGCCCCCTCCTTCCAATTTTGTAGTAGAATTAATCCTGTACATTATTAATCAAGTTTTTCTTTT
>NZ_JADBVE010000397.1:0-3069 GCF_020245285.1 Microcystis sp. M31BS1 | reverse complement strand
GGCGGATATTATCTTTGGCTTGGCCTACTATCACGATTAATGGGAAATAGTCTATTGTCTATTAAAATTGTTGTATGTAGTTTGATTGCTCTTCAGATTATTCTTTACTATTTAAGGCTCTTCTGGTTTCTGTGTGGAAACTAGGTCTATACTGATAGAATATCCGCAAAATAGTCCTAAAAGTCTTTCCCAGTAAACATTTCACGATTCCATAAGCAAAAATTATCACACAAAGTCGAGAAGAGCCTATTTAATAGTTAAAGCTATTTACAAAAATCCGTTGTTCAGAATTTTGGTATTCATCAGCTGCCTATTTTGGAGTTATTTTTATTTTAGGGTAGTAGGAGGAGATTTATACTTTCAATATTTTCCTTTAAGAACTTTATTTCCTTGTCTTTTACTGGTCACTTCGTTCTATATATCTGAAAGAAAATTTCTCGATAAAGCTACTTTTTCCATTGGATTTTTAACAATTAACTTACGAGATTTGATTCTAGATTTTATAGTGGCAATGGCTCTATTAAGTAATTTTGATTCTGGTGTAGTTGTGTTGATTATGTACTTTTTTATTTACATTTGGAATGAGTTTAAAATAGATGGTTTTAGCGCAAAAAACATGATTAAAAGATTAGCGGGATTTAGTATAAATCTCATAATTATCATGTCCATAGTTATTTTTGGCTTTAGAATTATTGCTGGAGAATTTATAAATTTTCTCAATTATACGGGTTCTACTCTTAAATTTGGCTCTGGCTTTCTAGGTTTGCCTTTTCCAGATAATATATGGATGATATTTATGGTTGTTTACGGTTTTAACATCATACAATCTTTTCAGAGTCCTATTGAGGATAAAAACGCTAAGTATCGTTTTGTAATTGCCATCTGGGGAATAGTTAGCCTCTTTTATTTTGTCAATAGAAGTCATCCTTGGAATTTGTTATTTGTATCACTTCCATTTTTTCTTTCCTATGGTTGTTTGATTGATTATGCCTTTAGTTCTTATCAACAAAAAATGTCTGAATCTGAACCGAAATTGATGCAGAATAAAATTGCATTGAGGGAGTTCTTGCCAATCCTATTGCCCAATTCGTTTGAGCTATTCAGACTCTCCCTTGTCAGTGTATTAGTCATGCCCTTTATTATTATGTCCCTAATCGCTTGTGTAAAATTTATCCCCTTAACTATATCCAATTTTAAAAGCCCTAAAAGCTATTCGCAAATGTCTGCTTTAGTCAGCTTGTCCGAGAGAGTGGCTACATTAGAAAAACAATTAAACCGCCCATCAATTCTTCTTTCAGATTCATTTGAATCCTATTATTATCTTCACAAAAACAGAAAAGTATTGTTTTATCCCGAGATAACTTCTATTTTCTCTGAGGACAATTCTTTTCAGCCCCGTTTTATTGATGCTCTCAATAAATTCAATCCAATTGTCACCCTATGTCCCATAAATGTACCTGTCATAAAAGAAAATCTTCATGACACTTTTTTACAATTACTCTATGAGAATAATTACAAGCTTGTAGAGTCAGGGAAAAACATAGATGACCCTATCCTGAAAAATTGTCAGATTTACATAAAAGATTAGAATTGTAATAGAATCAGAGAATCTTGACAAAATCACATAACCTAAAACGAGCCGAAGGCTTGGCAGCACAAATGCGGTAGCAATTGGGTTGACATTGACAATGGTTTATGATAAGAAAGTGGCATCAGTTGTTCACCCCAACCAACCAATGGCTCAAGAAACCCTCCTAATTGCAGCTAACCCACAAGGGATCAAGCTACCACCGACCGAAGATGAACTACCTTCTGATGATGGTATTCCCATGGAAACCCAGCGACACGGACTGCAAATGCAGTTATTAGTCAGACCTCTCTCCCGGTGGTTAAAAAACCAAGGACGGGAAGCGTTTGTCGGAGGCAATATGTTTGTTTACTTTAGCCCCAATCAAGTGCGTAACGAGGATTATCGCGGGCCCGATGTATTTGTCGTTGTGGACGTGCCTCGAAAAGAACGGAAAAGCTGGGTCGTCTGGGAAGAAGAAAAAGCTCCTGATGTGGTGATTGAGTTGCTTTCTGAAAGTACAGCAAAAAAAGATAAAGAAGAGAAAAAGCTTATCTATCAGAATCGTTTGCGGGTGACAGAATACTTTTGGTATGATCCCTTTGACCCAGAAGATTTAGCGGGACATCGCTTAGAAGGGGGTGTTTATAAATCTTTAAACCCAGATGCTCAAGGCAGGTTCAGCAGCGAAATATTAGGGCTAGTGTTAGTGCGGTGGCAGGGAATTTATGGGGATGAACAAGAGCCGATTACTTGGCTACGTTGGGCAACAGCAGAGGGGCAATTGCTCCCCACCATAGAGGAGTTGGCCGAGCAGGAAAAGCAACGGGCCGAGCAGGAAAAGCAACGGGCTGAACGCTTGGCAGCAAAATTAAGAGCGCTAGGAGTTGAAGTTGATGATAGTGTATGAAATAATTGCAGGCATTGTTCACCTACAGGTCTATTTTATAATTAATTTAATGCACCTACTTAGTCGTGGACAGTTTATGAGAGCTTATTAAATATAGAAAGGACTGTTTAGGACAATGACACCATCTGCTATTGATTTACCCCCAAAATCACCGCCAATCACCTGGGAAAAACTGCCAGATGATTTTGTATTACCTGACGAACCTGTGGACAATAACCTGCAACCTCTCTTAGCAGCCGCTTTACGCGAATCCCTAGAATTAGCAGGACTAATTCTAGAATCGATGTTAATTGCTTCTAATTTTGGCTTATGTGCTACCGTTAAAACTCAAACAGTTGTCAAAGCACCTGATTGGGTTTATATTCCCTCAGTCAAACCGATTCCCATCGGAAAAATTCGGCGCAGTTACACTCCCCATCTTGAAGGAGAAATTCCAGCTATTGTCCTAGAATTTATCTCGGAAACCGAAGGGGGTGAATATTCCATCAACCCTCACTATCCCTATGGAAAATGGTATTTTTACGAGCAAATCTTACAAGTACCTGTCTATGGAATTTTTCAGCCAAAAACGGGAGAATTAGATGTTTATTGT
>NZ_JADBVE010000396.1:0-8470 GCF_020245285.1 Microcystis sp. M31BS1 | reverse complement strand
GACTTGTTTCAGTTTTTCTATTAAGCTCAACATATATTTGAAAGGTTGGCGGTCACTTCTCATTTTACCTGATAGTGATCGCTTTTACTTTTGATATTCTGATGGGAGAATGAAACAGCCCTACCCTTGATAAGGGGGGTGCCGATCCCCCCTTAATCCCCCCTTGATAAGGGGGGTGTCTGATAATTTTTAACGCCTACCTACTTAAAATCTGAGTTCGGGAATCAAAAGAGGAAAAGTGCCAGACCAGTGAGCTTCTGTTTTACACTAGAATTTGGCCGCCTGAATCTAGATCTATGCCCACTGTGACCCTCAATTTTCCCCTGACTGCCGTTGTCGGCCAAGAAGCGATCAAATTAGCCCTACTCTTAGCCGCCGTGGATCCCGCCCTCGGTGGTGTGGTAATTGCCGGTCGTCGGGGAACCGCCAAATCAGTCATGGCGCGGGCGATACATTCTCTACTGCCACCGATCGAAATTATCGCGGGTAATGTCTTTAATTGTGATCCCAACAATCCCGACGAATGGGACGATCGCACTAAAGAAGAATATAGCAGTGGAGAGGTCGCCACGGAAGTTATCCGGGCCCCTTTCGTGCAGATTCCCCTAGGAGTCACCGAGGATCGTTTATTGGGTTCCGTCGATGTGGAAGAATCGGTGAAACAGGGGGAACCAGTCTTTCAACCCGGTTTATTAGCCAGCGCCCATCGGGGAATTCTCTACGTCGATGAAATTAATCTACTTGATGACCAAATTGCTAACCAATTACTCACAGTTTTAAGCGAAGGACGTAACCAAATCGAACGGGAAGGCATCAGTTTTCAACATCCCTGTAAACCAATCCTGATCGCTACTTATAACCCAGAAGAAGGGGATTTACGAACCCATTTATTAGATAGAATTGCCATTGCCCTTTCCGCCGATGGTGTCCTTAGTTTAGACCAACGAGTAACCGCCGTCAATCAGGCGATCGAGTATGCTGTTTCTCCCAGCGCTTTTATCGCCCAATATGCCCAAGAAATCGATGATCTAAAAACCGAAATTATTCTGGCGAGGGAATGGTTAAAAGAGGTAAAAATTAAACCCGAACAAATTAGTTATCTAGTGGAGGAAGCGGTGCGCGGTAGGGTAGAAGGTCATCGCGCCGAGATTTTTGCCGTGAGAGTAGCCAAGGCGGCCGCCGCTTTAGAAGGTCGGGATTTAGTCAGTGCCGATGACTTAAAAAGAGCCGTCGAATTAGTTATTGTACCTCGATCGCTGATTACGCCGCCACCCCCAGAACAGGAACAACAGCCACCGCCACCACCGCCACCACCGGAACCGCCCCAAGACGAAAACCAGCAGGAACAGGAAGAAAAAGAGGAGGAGAAAGAGGAAGAAAAAGAACCGGAACAGCCGGATAATCTGCCGGAAGAATTTGTTTTCGACCCGGAAGGGGTTTTACTGGATCCCAGTGTGTTGTATTTTGCCCAGATGGCCCAGCGTCAGGGGAAATCCGGGGCGCGTAACCTGATTTTCTCGGAAGATAGGGGACGTTACATTAAGCCGATGTTACCCCGGGGCAAGGTAAAAAGAGTCGCCGTCGATGCCACTCTCCGGGCGGCTGCCCCCTATCAAAAAGCCCGTCGCTTAAGGAATCCCGAACGTCATGTGATTATAGAAGAAGGGGATCTGCGCTCAAAACGGCTGGCCCGCAAGGCCGGTTCTTTAATTGTCTTTGTGGTTGATGCCTCTGGTTCCATGGCCCTGAATCGGATGCAGTCGGCCAAAGGTGCGGTTATGCGTCTGTTAACGGAAGCTTACGAAAATCGCGACCAGATTGCCCTGATTCCTTTCCGGGGTGAGCGAGCAGATGTACTATTGCCACCGACCAAATCGATTACCCTAGCGAAAAAACGTCTAGAAACCCTGCCCTGTGGCGGCGGTTCCCCCTTAGCCCACGGTTTAACCCAAGCGGTTCATGTGGGGATGAATGCCCGTTTATCGGGGGATATCGGTCAAGTGGTGGTTGTGGCGATTACCGACGGGAGAAGTAATATTCCTTTGGCGAAATCTCTAGGCGAACCGATTCCGGAGGGAGAAAAACCCGATATTAAGGCAGAACTGCTCGATATTGCCGCTAAAATTCGCTCTTTAGGCATTAAGTTGTTGGTTATCGATACGGAGAAAAAATTCGTCTCCACTGGTTTTGCCAAAGAATTAGCCCTAAAAGCCGGGGGTAAATATTATCATCTACCCCGGGCCACGGAACAAGCGATCGCATCTATGGCCCGGGGGGCAATTGCGGGACTGTAGCTAGTGATTAGGGGGTGCAGATCATTTTTCTCAATCTACCATCCCCACCCTAGCTTTAAGCCCTACCCTGTCAGGGTTTTAGACTATTCTTGGGCTAGAAACAAATCGCACCCCCAAATGGGAGATGCTTACACGCAGTTTTTCATACATTTGTATTAATTGAAAAGTTACCGATAATTTCTCGGCAGTGGATATTTCTGTAATATTGAGATACACGCCTAAAAATTGGCTATTAACTCGAATTTTGCTGATTTTCTGTTTTTTTCGGTCTGGTGTGAGAAAATCTAGAAAAACTTAACAATAATCAGCAATAAGCGAGAGATATACTACAAACAAACTTGAGCAAGTTTTAATTAAGAGAACTATGAACTTTCGATTTGGCAAAATCTTGATAGCAGGGGTATTGGCGGTACTATTGCTAGTAACTTCCTGTGCTAAAGCTCCCTCGCAATTTGACCAAGCGCAACAGGAAAGTACCGCTCGCGGGGCGGCGGCAGTGGTGAAAGAATCCACCTCTGGCGGCAGTTTTAATCGGTTTTTCCCGCCTTCTGGGGGAGGATACGAGCGCGTCTATACCCAGGAGAAAAAAGGCTTTGCTGAGGCAAAACTGAAGCAAGATGGCAAAGTTCTGGCTATGTTAGCCATATCTGACATTAGCAATAATCCCGCCGCGGCCAATAAATTCCAAGACAGTCAAACCACAATCAAAGGTTTTCCCTCTGTGGAACAGGGTGCAACCGCCAGCGCCGTTTTAGTCAATAATCGCTATCAAGTCAAGGTTTTATCGCGGGAGCCAGATTTTACCGCCAGCGATCGCCAAGCTTGGTTAGCTAAGTTCGATTTAGATGGTTTAGCAAAATTAAAGTAAGGAGACATCCGTGAGTAAGCCAATTTTTGAACTGGTGGACAAATTACCGACGAATAATCTCACCGTCAAAGTCCTCAAAACCCTTGATTATGTGGTGCCGGGACAGTGGGATAACCTAGTCGGGTTTAAAAATACGATTATCAAAGTCACCGGCGAAACCGACGAAAGCATGATTCAACAGATTGGCGATCGAGCCGTTTGGTTGTTTAATGATAAATCCCAGGGCTATCAACGGGCGCTCTGGCTCTACCAAACCATCGACAGCGCCGATAATGCCCTAGCCGCCGCCTCTCTTGCTAATGCCGTCGGTGGTAAAATTCCCCTCATGGGCGGTTTAATCGAAAAATTAACTCCTGCCCCCGAAAAAGCGCAAACCATCGATCTAACCTTGAAATTAGTGACCGAATTAGTCGCTTTTTGTCAAATTAATGGCATTCCGGGCGATAGTATCGATGATTTCGTCGCTTCTCTGGGAGATTATAGCGGCGAATCCCTGATGCGGATGGCGGCGTTAGTTTGTTTGGATGGTTTAATTCCCCTGGGGGGCAGTTTTATCCGCAAAGTGGAATCCACCCTCAGCATTCTCAGCCCAGAAGAATTAGAATCTAACTCCACTTTCGGCAGTATTAAAGAATTGATTCCGGGGGGAAATACTGCCAGAAAATTAGACTTTATCGGTCAAAGTTTCGACTCGACTAAAGGTTGGATGAGTGGTTTTGTCAGCGAGCGCGATTTGACCCAGCAGGGATTATTGAGCAAAATTCAGGGATTTATCGACTTTTCTGCCGATAAATTGGTATATGTCGGTGCATTCCTCGATATGACGACTAATTACTATGAACATACTGGCATTCAAACCCTGGCTCGTCGTTTAATCGAAAGAGCCGTGGCGGAAATTTAAGTGGGTGGGTGGAATTAAATATAAGATGAACGTAGGTTGGGTTGAAGCATGAAACCCAACGCCCGCATGGGTTACGCTACCGCTAACCCATCCTACAAATAATTGTGCCTCCCTACTTAGGGTTTGCGGCAAAAAGTTTTTCGTGGGGGCAGGGTGTGGGGTGCGAGGTTTCCTTCCTTACACCCCACACCCTACACCCTCTTTCAAGTCGGTCGTCAGCAAGAATTGCCAGAATTACATTTCTTAAGACAGACGACAGAATTTATGTCCGACTGCTTAATGGTATAGTCAACCCCTAATCCCACTTTAAAAACCCACTGCCCACTCTCCTAAGAATTTAGTATAATATCCCCTCCTTAGTCCCTCAAGGTCATGAATCAGGCACAACTTATCCATGCCGCTAAACAGCAAGATGCAGCCGCAATTATCGCCCTACTTAACCAAAGTCTCTTAACCAGAAAAATAGAGGTTGTTGAAGCCACCTCGCAAGAAAATGTCCTGACTCTAAAAGTTCAATCCAAAAGGATACCCAATCAACACAAGTTATTACCTTTTTTGTCGGCAGAAATCAAAAGCTTGGGCATCGATGGATTAGAACAAGTGATCGTTTACGGTATGACCGAGGAATCCGATATCCCCGCTTGGCAAGAATCGATAATCCTGAGTCAAGATGATTTAATCGTCAATCGTGTCACCAAATTAAACTCTTTGCCGATAATAACCGCAGAAATCGCCGAAAATGACCGAGAAGATGCCCCAGAAGCTTTGGAAGACTCTGAAACAACTGAAGAAAAAGCCCTAGAAAAACGGGAGGAGTTCCCTGAAGCTGCTGAGAATATTGTGGCGACTGGTGAGCGATTTTCCCTATCTCATCAGAGACAGTCCTCTTTTCCCCTCAGTATAATTTTGTCTTACCTAGCGATTGGTTTTGGTGCCGGAATTATTATAGGTGCTTACTTCGGCTATCAAAAAGCAGTGAGTGAAATGTACACACACTCCGGAGCGATCGAACAAACCCGATAAATTTTCCTGTCCCCAACCTGATATGATCGAAATTGGCGATCTTACGATTAAGACCAATGCAAAATTTTCCTATCTCTAAACCCCAATGATTTAGGGCTTTTTTACTTGGGAATTTGTCGTTAAGGACAGCAGCAACAGTTTATTTTTTATCTTTAGCCCCGCCTATCTAACCGCTCATGTCTATTGAAGAAGCCTTGAAACTCCTAAAAGAATATGGATGTATTAAGCTAAAAATTGCCCAATCCCCTGAAGAAGAAGAAGCTCTAAGACAGGCAATTTTATTAGTTAACCAAGGTTCGGAATCAATTAATTTAGGTATCTGTGCCGATAACAATGAAGAGGGATTTAAAGCCCTAAAAAGTTATCTACAAGCCCTAGGATACCCCCTGCCTAATACTCTCCCAGAAGACCAGCCAGAACTGGGAGCGGTGTATATTAAATACAATACCCAAAGACAAGCTTCCTATCTCGATTCCTACACGGGAACCTATCGCGGTGTCCTGATTTCTTGTCAATCAGAAAATGATCAATTAGTCGGTACTTATGGTCACTTTCCCCTCGATTTATTCTCTTAAGAGGGATAGTTTTGGGGTTATTGACGCGATTAACAATCATCGGCACCCCCCTGATCAAGGGTGGATTAAGGGGGGATCGGCACCCCCCTTATTAAGGGGGGATTAAGGGGGGATCAAAGACCAAATCTATTGAATTCTTAACTTTTTACCTGAAAAAAATATGTATTTGTTAATTCCAGCAGCGGGAATGGGTAAACGGATGGGCAGCGATCGCAATAAGTTACTGCTCACCCTGCACGGAAAACCGCTCCTCGCTTGGACTTTGCTGGCTGCCATGCAATCCAGGGCAATTATCTGGATTGGCATCATGGCACAACCGGAAGACTTTGCGGAGATCCGAGCAATTGTCACCGCCATAAATGCCCTTAAACCCGTGCAAATCATCCAAGGAGGCGAAACCAGACAAAAATCGGTTTACAATGGCTTACAATCCCTACCAGAGGGGGCTGAGACGGTTTTAATTCACGATGGGGCGCGCTGTTTAGCCACCCCCGAATTATTCGATCGCTGTGCCGCCGCTTTGGCCACTTGTCAGGGTTTCATAGCGGCGATTCCGGCGAAAGATACGATTAAAATTGTCGATAGCAAGGGTTGGATTGAGGATACACCCGATCGCTCGCGGTTGTGGGCAGCTCAAACACCCCAGGGTTTTCAGGTAAAATTATTAAAAGAATGTCACGAACAGGGCCGAAAATTAGCTTGGGAAGTCACCGACGATGCCGCCTTATTAGAAAAATGTGGTTTTCCCGTCAAAATTGTCGTCGGTGAAGAAACCAACTTAAAAATTACTACTCCGGGGGATCTGGCAATTGCCGAATATATTTTAAGTCAACGTTTATAATTTTTCATCTACTTTAACGCCGTCCCGTTTAATAATACGAGCGGGAATACCCACCACCACACAATTAGCTGGAACATCCTTGACTACCACTGAATTTGCGCCCACGGTGACATTATCGCCGATGGTAATATTTCCCAAGACTTTAGCGCCGGCGGTAATCCTGACATTATTGCCAATTTTGGGGCGACCGCTTTTATCTTTATAGCCAATTGTTACCTGTTGATTAATCCAACAGTTATCGCCCAAATCCGCCATAACAATCGTACTAAAACCGTGTTGAATAAATAATCCTTTGCCAATCGAACAGGAAGAATCTAGAAATAAGTAGGAACTTTCTCGATAGAAAAACCTAAGAATATACATAAAAAAGCGGCTGAATGAACCACCTTGAAAAAGACGACAATAATATAAATTCCTAAATTCTTTTGCCTCCAGACACAGAGCTAATAATTGTAACCAATCTGCTCTTTTTTCCCGGCCTAATAACTCTACCCAACGCCGCACATCACCTAAGATAAGTTCTCGATTATTAGCTACCTGAAAAGCAATGATTAAGGGTGAGAGCAAAACAATACCCGCATAGAAAAATAATTTTCGGAAGAAACTTTTCATCGTTGGTCTAAAATAAGTGACAATAGACTTGCTTTTTGTTGCTATTAATTATAGTAGTATTGTAGCGAATAGTTCAACCTTCGCCCGTTTATTGGACTCCAACGATGTCAAATACCCTACAGTTCCTTCCCGAAGTATCCGTGATCGTGCCAATTTATAACGGGGAGAAAGATCTACCCCCTCTCATTGATTGTTTAGCCAAACAGACCTATCCCCGTCAATTAGTTGAATATATTTTAGTTGATAATAATAGTAGCGATCGCACAGCAGAATTATTAGGAAAGGCAGCAGAAGAACACCGGGGACTGAACCTGATCATTTTAAGCGAAAATCAGATACAAAGCTCCTACGCTGCTCGTAACAAAGGGATCAAAAGCGCTCGTTATCCTTTTTTGGTCTTCACCGATGCCGATTGTCGTCCCGCACCCCAATGGTTGACAGAATTGATCCAACCCTTTAAAGATACTAGGATCGGTCTGGTAGCGGGTGAAATTGCTGCCTTAACTGGTTCCACTTGGTTGGAAAAGTATGCGGAACGTCGTCACTTTATGTCACCAAAATTTCTTTTAGAACATTCTTTTTGTCCCTACGGTCAAACCGCTAACCTCGCTATTCGTCGAGAAGCTTTTCAAAAAGTTGGTTTATTTCGTCCTTATTTAACTACCGGTGGTGATGCCGATATCTGTTGGCGTATTCAACAACAAACCGACTGGCAATTAACCTACGCACCAGAGGCAATTATTTACCATCGTCATCGTTCCACCCTAGAAGACTTAAGAAGTCAATTAAAACGTTATGGGCGCTCGAATCGCTATCTTCACGAATTGTATGGTGTCGAATTGATGCGACCTTTAACCAATCAAGAGTTATTTTTTACTCTCAGTCGTTGGTTATTAAAAGAGCTACCAAAAAATAGCCTCAAGTTACTGTTTGGTAAAGCAGATTTAGTAGATTTATTGGCTACTCCCCTCGATTTAATTGGGTTTCAGTCCCGCAGCCAAGGACAAGCCACGGCTAAATTACCCGAAAAAGCTAAAGAAATCGAATGGCTTTAATTCAGTTATCAGTTATCAGTTATCAGTTATCAGATGTGAGTTTTCAGTTATCAGTTATCAGTTATCAGTTATCAGTTATCAGTTATCAGTTATCAGATGTGAGTTATCAGTTATCAGTTATCAGATGTGAGTTATCAGTTATCAGATGTGAGTTATCAGTTATCAGATGTGAGTTATCAGTTATCAGTTATCAGTTATCAGTTATCAGTTATCAGTTATCAGTTATCAGTTATCAGTTATCAGTTATCAGTTATCAGTTATCAGTTATCAGTTATCAGTTATCAGTTATCAGATGTGAGTT